>JAGQWA010000400.1 GCA_020437725.1 Bacteroidota bacterium
GGTTTTTGTCGCGACCCCATGGCCGTGCTTGGCCCCAATTTTCAGCCAGTTTTTGCTGTAAATAGGTTAAATGTTTTTTCAAGGCTTGCTCAGCAATCTTTTGCATTTGCGGGTGAATGGTGGTGGTAATTACCAAACCATCTTCTTGCAAATTGTATTTACTGCCATTGCGCTTGGTTTTATCAGCAAGTAGCTCGGTTGCTTCAGTGGCAATTCTTCGCAAATAATGGGGGTTTACTTGGCTGGCTTCTTCGCGGTTGTAGGCAATACTAAAAGGCAGACTTTTAATAGAATCTAAAGTTTGTTCAGAAACCAGTTTTTGCTCATGCATTAATCCTAGCACCACATTTCTGCGTTGCTCAGATCGGTTTGGGTAAACCCGCGGATTGTAATAGGTATTGGCTTTTAAAAGACCAATTAAAGTGGCGCCTTCAGCTAGTTTTAATTGGTTGGCAGTTTTTGAATAGAAGCGTTCGCTGGCAGCTTCAATACCATAAACATTCTCGCCAAAAGGTACGGTGTTTAAGTACAGTTCTATGATCTTGTCTTTATCATAAACCCTTTCTAAACGGCGGGCTCCAATTAGTTCTTTCATTTTGTTTACGTAGATAGACGCAAACCCATGTCTAAACTTTCTGCCAAAAACATTCTTAACCAATTGTTGCGAAATGGTGCTGCCACCACCTGCATCTTTTCCCTGTAAAACCGATTTAAATATGGCTCTTGCGGTGCCTTTAATATCAATGCCACCATGGCTATAGAACCTGCGGTCTTCAGTGGCAATTAGGGCTTTAACCACGTGTTTCGGAATGGTGTCGAGCGGCACATAAGTGCGGTTAATTGCATAGAATTTTCCGAGCACTTTGCCATCTATGCCAATTACTTTGGTTGATTGATTTTGGGCTAGGTTCCTAAAATCGCTTTTTTTGGGTACGGGTCCAAAAATGCCAATTAGCACCATTAAATAAAAAGTAAGCGGCAAAACCACCATTGCCACCGGAAACGGCAATATTATTCTTACCCAAAGTTTTTTGCTTTTATACCAATTCCACATGACGGGCAAACGCAAAAACGCGCCAATGGTATTTATTCTTTTATTAACCTGTTTCCACATGCTGTTTGCAAACATCTAAAAACTGCGGTTAAGTACGCATAGGGTATGAGATTTAACGGGAATTCGCAGTTCTAAATTCTCTAACGTGCTATAATCAATTTCTTAAAGGCGCCATTTTCTGTTCTTATGAAATAAGAGCCAGGCTTAAGCGCGCTGACATCAACAATTGATTGATCGGGTTTAATTTCATAAATTAAATTCCCGATGAGGTCGTGAATGAATAATCCAACTTCGTTGTTTTCAACTTCAAAATACTGATTTGCCGGGTTGGGATAAAAACTAAAATCTATGTTGAACTTACTTTCAATGTTAGATGAACCTGTTAGTTTTTGATAGAAAATGTAATTTTCAGCAGATGTAGCGAACACATAATTCTTATGGATGAAGAAATTTAGAATTAAGGCTGCTGGAAAGTATGATTGAGGCAATCCTTTATCCATTACGAAACTTTTTCCTTTATCTGCACTAGAAACTATTGTAAGCTCTTCCAGAAAATTTCTGAATGTCAAGTTTATCCATACCTGTGATTTATGTGAAAAAATTGAAAAAGGAATTTGCAATGCACTATCTCTATCTTTTTTAGCCACACGCTTATATAATAAAGAATCCCATTTTAATCCCAGATTATCTGTGTAGTATATAACATGAGAATTTCTTCTAGGCTTTTCTTTGTTTAGGATAATATAAACGCGATTTCCAGTTGCATATATCTTTTCTGGATAAAACTTGTTTGGTAGATTATTGTTAGATAGATAAGTCCAATTTTTACCGTTGTCGATACTCATTGAAACTCGGTGTGAATCAAGTTGAAATAGTGTGTCTCCAGTAGATGTGAAGCTTGAATATTGATTGATTGTGGGGCTATCAATTGGTCGCCAAAAAGAGTCAGTTACCAACTTGTAGTACTGTCCATAATTAATACTATAATTGATGAAAAGAACACGGCCATTGTCATGGGCAAAAAACTGCTCTGGTAATATGAGCAAATTAGTGTTGTGATCGCGTAGTAGGCCAACGGTGTCATATTCAAAGCTCTTGCCATCATCCTTGGAGTAAACAACACTGCCATTAGCTACAGTATAAAGTCTCGATTGTGATGAAAACATTTTGGTTCTAAAGTCCGACCCTATATAGTTCACGCTGTCAAAGGTTTTACCATCATCATTACTCACCATTAATCCTTCACTCGAATTAATAAATAGTTTACCATTATGAGATGTTGATTGTCCTAGATATAAACTTGTCCGCTTTGAAGTATGAGATAGGTCAATTGATTGCCATTCTTGAGTATACAATTTTGAAAAAGAGATGAGTAGTAATAAAGTAAAAATTGAGTATTTCATATAGGCTATTTAAGTTTGCGGTTTAATTGAAAAAAGGCAATTAATGTCTGGCAATGTATATCGTGTTGACTGAATATTGAACGATAACCAACTCTAATAGATTACTCAACAATTAATTTGGGGCTAGATTAATTCTAGTTTCCGCTAACTAAATCCTTATAATCTGCGGAATGTGCAATAAAAGAAGAGATTCCGCGGGTTTTAATTCTCAAACAGCACATCAATAGTAAAGTCATTGTCAACAAGATCAAGTTTATGCGCATTATTGAAAACGCTATAAGTGCTTATAAATGAAATGGATATGTCTTTTTTGCCATTGCTTAGTGTCCTTAGCCCTTCTTTTTTGGTTCTTAGCGAATTGGCATAATCGGCATTTATCACAAACTCATCAGCATAAAATTTCATTTCGAAGATGTTCATCATGCCATCTTTTCGGTCAATAAGTAAATCTATTTGAAAACCTTTTGGGTAAGCATTGTTTGCACGGTGTAGATATGAATTTACTTGCGATTGGATGCCGCTTATTTTTAATGCCTTTTTTAGGTATTGAACATGTTTCATGCAAAGGTTTTCAAACGCATATCCACACCAGATTTTATATTCCTGCCCTTGGCTTTTATTCAACCAATAATCTGCAGACACATCTTTATTGCCTTCTATAAACTTTAAATAAAAAAGAGAATATTCGTCGGTTAGCCTATAAAGGGTGTCT
>JAGQWA010000401.1 GCA_020437725.1 Bacteroidota bacterium
TATAACAGGTTCTATTGCCAGTGCTTCAAATTCAACCTTGTCAACTAATACTACAACTTCGTCATAATCTTTGCAACCATACTTGTCAATTACTTGCAGTTCAAAAGTTTTGGTTTCTTCCAGTTGTGTTATTATGCTTCTATTATGAACTTCAGATGGGTTTTCAATATTTAGCCATTTCACTTTATCACCACCTTGTGCATTCAGTGTAAACTCGTCATTTGCACAAACCTTTAAGTCGTCACCTGCATTGGCTTCAGGTTTACTTGGAATATTAAATGACTTTGATTTTTGAACTCTGCAACCGGTTTTTTGATCAATAACTACTAAGTTCAAAGAGTGATTGCCATGCTCATTAAAAATCTGGTTAAACTTCTGAGCTTTATTAGCCAATTCATTATCAACTGTCCAGGTAAAGTCATAGTCATTGTTTTTGCCGGTAGTTTTTGCGTTAAATGACACTTCTCCGCATCCAACAATACTTGTAATTGGTTGCACAGTAAATGAATTGGTAACACTTATTGTAATTAGCTGATTATAAGACAAATTGTAAACACAGCCATCATCTTGAGTGTGTATTTTAATGAAGAACGTTTTGCCTAAATCTGATGGTTTAGGTGTAAAACAAACACTCAACTCTTGATTGCCATTTTTTTCACTTAGAGAAAACTTAGCTCCTGTTAAATTATGAGTATAATGAGTGTTTAAATTATCATGGTTTTTATCCGTTATTTCAATCGAGAAGCACTCTTCTGTACCAACACAAGCGGTGTGAGCCGTTTTTAGGCCTCCATTAATCCCTGTAATGTAGGGAGTCTTGTTTTCTGCATCATATATCTTGTGCGAAACATCTCTTGTTTTTTCTCCTATTTTTTGGCCATTTCTAAACTCTTCAACTCTAACAGCTAGCTGCTCAGTTTGGTATTTTGTAGGAACAAATGATAATATACCTGATGAGTTGTTAAAATTGAATCCCATTGGAAACGAGCCACTTGTCCGAGGGTAACCTAAATAATAGAATGGACTTGAATGACTTAGCCCGTTGTCATAGTTTCTGCTTATACCATTGTAGGTTATTGAAGGAACCAAAGAGTAGTAAAGGGAATCTCCATCTGAATCTTTTGCGCTATGGTCGAAAGAATAAATTTGATTGCCGGGAATGAGATAAGTTGGAGCGTAATTGAATTCGGGAGATGAGTTTTTATCAATTGAGCAACGGTTAAAGGTTGAGCTTAGGGTTATATTCTCGGTTTTCCCATCAATATAGGTATAACTTCTTAGAGATAAAACAATGTTGCAGTCTGTGTTTGAGAATTGCTCGGTTAAAAGAAGGGTGGTATTTATTTTATGAGCAACTATTTCATTTTCTGAACCACAGTTGGGATCGTTTGAGTTTTTGCATGCCGACTCACATTTGCTAGATATGTTCTTACTTTCTGAAGAAGTAAGCCAATGAGTTTGGTAGTTGCTAGATTCTTCTGATGTAACAGTGAAATAAAATCTGCTAGGCAATACCACATTGGCATTGGTGTAAAGCGTTACGTCAACTTCAATTTTTTCGTCGTTTAGAACGTTGTAATCTATTTCTCCGCCTAAAATTTGAGCTTTACTCTCTGGTAAAGCCGCTAATAACAGGAACGTAAATAATGGAAGTAACCGTTTTCTCATAACCACTCTTTTTATCTCAATGTCAAATATCTCTCAGCAAATAATATAAACTACTGTACAATTTGGGCGATTTGTCGGATTGAATCAGAAACTTCAAAAATGAAAATGCTTTACAATTGCCTAAAAAGGTCAATTATATAACATGGTTTTGATAACTTGTCCGATAATCGATTTAAACCAAGTACATTAAGCATGAAAGATAATAAACTTCTTGCTGCTTTTAAAACGTTGACGCCAAAAGAATTAGGGCGTTTTGAAAAATTTGTGTGCTCTCCATATTTTAATATACATGAAGGACTGGTTGGTTTAGCGCAGTACATTATTTCAAAACTTCAAAATGGTGAAAGTGTTGATTTTGAAAGAGAAACGCTCTTTTACGTTGTTTTTGACGGCCCATTTAATGATTTAAAAATAAGGCATTTAACATCTGATTTGTTGAAATTGTTGGAGAGTTTTATGGCCATAGAAGTAGTGGAGCAAAATCCAATTAAAAAGGATCTATTGAAGCTGAAGTCACTTCGAGATAGAAGGCTTGATAAACACTTTAGTCATGCAGTTAGATTAATACAGAAAAATTTATCGGATAAGGAGATTTATGATTTTAGTTATTATGAGAACAGATTTAAAGTAGAAAATGAAATTAACGAGTTTATTGGCGGACACTACGTGAGAAAAGGTGAGAATAACATTGAAAAAGCAGCCAATTTTTTTGATAAGCATTACATCCTCAACAAACTAAGGTTTGGATGTGTGAAGCTTAATTATGAAGGAGTTTTTCATAAGGATTATGAATTGTTCTTATTTGATGAAATAGTTCAGCACTTAAATAAATTCGATTATTCTGACGACAATTTGATAATGTGTTATTATCAATTGTATTTAGCGTTTTCAGATTTTTCCAAAGACGGAAATTTTATCTCGTTCAAATCAGTCTTTAATGAATTATTGTTAGAACTGGACCATGAAATGGGCCATGAACTTACTGCCCTGTCGTGCAACTATTGCATAAGAAGGTTAAATATGGGAGATTCAAATTATCTAAAAGAGATCATGTATTTTTATGAAAATGGATTGTCACATGGATTTTTATTCAATACCCTAAATGAACTTTCACCTTTTGACTTTAAAAATATGATTGTTATGTCATGTAGTTTAAAGCAATTTGATTGGGCGCAAAATCTAATTAGTAATTATGTTGGACATCTTCCCGTTACCCATCAATCGGATTCCCTTACATTCAATACCGCATTAATATATTGGTTCAAAAAAGATTATTCAAAAGTTCTTAGACAAATTGCGTCAATTGAATTTAACGATCCGTTTTATGCATTAGATGCTAAGACAATTTTGTTAAAAATCTATTTTGAGGAAGACGAAAAAGATCTATTGCAGTCACTATGTGAAAGCTTCAGAATTTACTTGAAACGAAATAGAATTATTTCTCAAGTGAGGAAAACAGAAAAAAATAACTTGATAAAATACGCTGCACGCCT
>JAGQWA010000402.1 GCA_020437725.1 Bacteroidota bacterium
GTGGTAAATCAACCCTTACCAATTTATTAATGCGCCAGTTTGATGCAACTACTGGCCAAGTTTTGGTTGACGGCATTAAGATTGATGAATTGGAAATTGGGAACTACCGATCGCAAGTAGGATATATTCCACAGGATAATTTCTTGTTTTCTGATACCATTTTGAACAACGTTCTCTGGGGTGGGCAAAACCATGAAGAAGACCTAGATCAAGTTAAAAAGGTTACAGAAATAGCTGATTTGTACAAAGACATTCAAGGTTTTGAAAAGGGATTTGAAACTGTTTTAGGAGAACGTGGAATAACCCTGTCTGGTGGCCAAAAGCAGCGTTTGTCCATTGCCAGGGCCATTTATGGTAATCCACATCTATTAGTTTTTGACGATAGCTTTTCGGCTGTTGATACGCATACAGAAGCGGCTATTCTGCAAGGTTTAGCATCTTTAATTCAAAACCGAACCACTGTATTGGTTTCGCATAGGGTTTCAACCGTTAAAAATGCAAATCATATAATTGTTCTTGATGCGGGTAGAATAATTGAACAAGGCAGCCACGAATCATTAATTGTGAACAAAGGCTATTATTATTCGCTTTATAAAAAACAACTGCTAGAAAAAGAACTGAATACGAGTGAGTAATCAAAAATCAAAAGAGCTTGTTACTAAAGATTTTTACTTTAATGAACAAGGTTTAATGGTGTTTACAGAACATTATCATTTAAAACGTGGGTATTGTTGTGGCAGCAAGTGTAAGCACTGCCCATATAATTGGGAAAAAGTGCCCAAGTGGCTTAATAATAAATAGGTATAACTAATGGCAAAAATGTTGGTTGCGGCAATACTTGTCGCCTTTAGTTTAAGTGGGTTAGCTCAAACTTCAAAGGGGCTCTATGTGCTTAGAGACGATCACAAAATACTTCTCGACCAAAATGCAATGATTGAGATTGTTTCTAAAGACGGAACTCGGTTCAAGAGAAAGGGTTTTGAAGTGAGCAATAAAAACGAAATTATTCTTGGGCACATTAAAGTTCACATCGACTCTGTTTTTACAATTGAATGTCATCCAAAAGGCAAAACCAGCATTAAAAAATTACTTGGTGGATTAATGGTAGCCACATCAATTGTAGCAGTGCCTGTTATTGCAAGTATTGTTAGCGATGGTGTGCGCGATGGTGAACTAAGTCAGGTTGCTTATCTCTGGTTCATTCAGCCCGTTGTATTAGGTATTTTGGGTGTGGAGTATATGGACGGCCGAAAGTTTGATACCACCGTGGGCTGGATGCTTGTAATTGAGTAATTCGAAATACCTTTTCAATGCAGCGTAAGGTTTATAAAATGCCCAAAACGGGCAATATCAATCACCTAAAACTTCAAACTGAAGAATTAGCCGACCCTGTTGGCCAAAATGTTCAAATTGACGTAAAAGCCATTGGTTTCAATTTCGCCGACATTTTTGCCATGCAAGGCCTCTATAAAGGTGCGCCAAAAGGCCAACCATTTATTCCAGGACTAGAATTCTCTGGTGTTATTGCTAAGGTTGGAAATGGCGTTACCAAATGGAAAGTGGGCGATAGAATTATGGGCGCAACCAAGTTTGGCGGGTATGTAAGCCACCTAAATCACCACGAAGACTATGTTACCCCCTTGCCAGCCAATTGGAGTTTTGAGCAAGGTGCCGGGTTTATTGTGCAAGGCCTAACCGCCTATTATGCCTTGGTTGAGCTTGGCAATTTGAAAGAAGGAATGACAGTGCTTATTCACTCAGGAGCAGGTGGTGTTGGAATTCTGGCCAATAGAATATGCAAGAAATACGGGGCATTTACCATTGGCTCGGTTGGAAGTTCTCGAAAAGTTGATTTTCTGCTGAATGATGAAGGCTACAATGAAGTATTTGTTCGTGCCGACAATATGCTAGGCCAAATACGTGAAAAGCTTAATGGTAGAGAACTAAACATAGTATTAGAAACTGTTGGTGGAAAGGGCTTTTTTGATAGCTACAAAGCCATGGCACCAATGGGTAGGTTAATTACTTTTGGATCGGGTTCATTTACATCAAACTCAGCAAAACCTAACATTTTTAAGCTTCTGCCCAAGTACTTATCACGCCCGAAAATTGATGTAATGAAAATGCCTTCGTCTAACAAATCGGTTATGGGTTTTAACCTAATTTGGATTTACGATAGGGTAGAGCTGTTACAAAACGTTCTAGATAAGCTCATGGCGATGAATCTTGAGCCACAGCATGTTGGGCATGTTTTCAAATTCGACCAAATGCACGAAGCCATTAAGCTCTTTAGAAGTGGCCAAACCATGGGTAAAGTAGTGGTTACTACTGAGAATTAAGAATAGAGAAGGTAGAATTTAGAATTTCGCTTCTGTTTCAACCCTGTAATTGGCACATTGGCTAATTAAATAATTGTCTAATTTAATATCAGCTCCAAAACCAATAATTCATGTCAAAATCTGCTGCCAAATTTTCTAGGTGTTTGGTTATTTCGCGTTTATCAGATGGAGAACTTACCGCCACAATTATTTGGGGGTTGATGTACATCTCAATATCGGCGGTGTTTTGCATGGTAATTCCGTAGATGTTGCGACCAATTTTCTTGCGATTGTCACAAACCCAAATAGGGTCAATACCTTCTATCCGAAAAAGCTTCACAAGGTCTTTTCCGTTGGTTCCGGCTCCCCAAATAATTAGGGGTCTGCTGGGATTAAAGTCTAATTCAAGAAAGTACTTCATTTTAAGCTCAAAATATCTATTGTCCTTATAAGACTCCCAATTGCGCGAAATGCGCGCTGAATGATCTCTCCATAAATGGGTTACTTGGTCAATGCCATGAATTTGCATTCCATTCTTGTAGAGCCTAAAGGCCAAATCGTAATCTTCTGGGTAAACTTCTGGCTCAAAGCCGCCAGCCGCTTCAAAATCATCACGGTGCATCAGCCAACAATTTGATTGAAGCGTGCATTCCAAATAAATCTCCTCCCAAAAACGGTTGGTTTTGGCAATGAGTTGAATCCAAGCATCATACCTTTTAAATCCAGCGCCTACTTCTCCAACATCTACAAAATGTTCACAGCTTCCCGCCGCCACATGTCCTATGCCATGCTTTTTCCATTCATTGTAAAGTGCATTTAGCTTGTAAGGCGGCATTT
>JAGQWA010000403.1 GCA_020437725.1 Bacteroidota bacterium
CCATTGAGCCCAAAGTGTTTCTGGTCCTTGAGCAAGTAAGACTGAATCGTTCTTTTCAGGAATGTGTTGGATTAGGTAGATATTGGCATTTGGTGCCAGTAATTCGATAAATGGTGCTCCGAACAGAGCCGCGAAAAATAGAATGACTAAGCCCAATATTACCCACTTCATCTTAGGTAGACCTCTGTAATTTCTGGCCTAAAGTGCCCTAGCTCTTGAGAAATAATTCGCATCACCTCTTCTCTTGGAAAGTGGTTAGCGAGCTGTTCGTAGCGATCTTGGGCGTAACTGTGTCTTAGGCCGTGTGCTCCATTGGAATAGCCAAGCGCTCGTTCACTTGCTTTAGAAAACGCATCCGAGAATCGGTGTCCTGCAGCGACATTGTAATGTGTCGTGTAATGGACACCTCGATCAGTGACTTGTTGAGGTTCATTTAGCCGGTATTGCTCTAGTCGGCTGGCCAATGTATTTGGGAGCTGAACTTCTCGTGTTAACCCACCCTTACCTGTGACTGTGTAAGTTTGAGTCGAACTAGGTTGGTGTGAAAATTTGTCAGGGTGAATGTCTCGAGGGCTCGGTGCGACTTCCCCAGATGGTCGAAGAGTGTAAAGTTCGTGAGCCCTCAGCCCTGCTTGATGGCAAATTTCAGTAGAGAGTGCATGACGCTCTGTTTGATGCTCTGTGATCGCTTTAACTTGCTCTGGAGTGTAAGAGCGAGAGCTCTCAATGGTTTCTTTTTCACTTTTAACAACGTCTAGTGTTTCTTTTGGACTGAGCTGCCCAGTAACATGCTGCATCATGCACTGAATCGCTTGTCTATCCATGTCGATGGTGCTTTGAGAGTTCTCAGTGGCTCTGATCTCTAGATAGGATTTTGCTTGCTCAGGTGTGAGATCTCTAAGGCCGCCTAATTTGTGCTCTTTAAGGTAATCGCAGCAGGTTTTCAGTGCCTGTTCGTAGTTTCTGGCGGTACCCACCGATTCGATAGCATTACCTTTCCCTTGCACCTCTTTGATAACGGAAGCTGCTTGAGCTTCTGACTTCGCAAAATGACCTCTAGCCATGCCGTGTTACTCCAATTGAATGTATATAGCGGAGTATGGTGGAACGGTGGACTTTGCAATGGTGTTCCGTTTCCAAGTGGAGTTGAATAACTTCGAGTGAGTAGCCGGTTTTGAACATCTGAGCGATTTCATTGCGGAAGGGTTCGAGCTTTGATTTACGAGGCGTGTAGTTTTTGCCTTTGCGAAGTTTGCGTACTTCTTTCGCTTTTTCGCCAGCAGCGACAGGGTCAAATTCCATAGTGATCCCTTGTTGATTTGTAAGAACTAGCAGAATGTTTACCCAACATTCCGACGGCTATGCCGTTCGCCAATTTTGTCGATTTACGCTCGACTAGGCTGACTGTTCACACCTAAATTTCGTTGTTGGTTTCCTGCGTGTATTTCTACAACACATGGCTTTCCTTAACTTTCCGTTAGGTCGTAGATTCAACGTACTACGAGTGCATTGTTTACTAGAGCGCACACTCCCTCAGACTGGGGCAAATTAACATGGTTCTCAGACCAGACGATGCCCACGAATGCAACGTAGAAGCCTCAAATTGCAATCCAAAGAGGATCAATTGTTGGCGACAGGGTCCTGCTAACCGCAGTGGTATAGAAGCTTTCACTGTATGATATTTGTACGTTAAGTGCAATACATATTAGTAGCGTTCTTATTGTTGCGTGAATTTTTATTGAATAAGGGAGAATGCCCGCTATGTGGAAATTTTATATTTCTACATAGCGGGCATTGGTGCCCGAAATTTGCGAAGTGAGATTGCCCGCTCGACTCTCCTCGGCCTCTTGGCCGTGAGAGCGGGTAATCTCGCTGAGTGAATTTGAGAGGGGGTGAGACTGACGCGCTATCGCTTGTCGCATCCCGAGCCAAGTAAAACCGCTAGGCGGATTTTACCTGGTTCGGGATGTTCATCTTGAGAGCGAATAAAAATGGGCCCTAAGGTGATATACTAATTGTGTTAATAATTAACACAGGTGGTCTCATGGCAAGAACAACAAGTGTCACTATCGGAGAGTCTCTCGATGGTTTTATTGAAAAAATGATCGCTACTGGGCGTTACGGGTCAACAAGTGAAGTGATGAGAAGTGCTTTACGTTTACTCGAGCAACAAGAGAATCAGCAAGACTTGTTGCGTAAAGCGATTGATGAAGGAGATGCGAGTGGCGAATGCTCTTTGTCACTCAAAGAAATTGCATTGAGAAGAAAGGCTAAAATGAATGTATAAGCTCTCTCAAAAAGCAGCAGAGGATTTCGGTGATATCTATGAGTACACGTATTTAAATTTTGGTGAATACCAAGCGGATAAGTACACTGAGGAAATGGAAGTTTGCCTTCAGACTCTTTCTGAAGCACCTTTTATTGGCCGAGACTGCGGTGAGTTGAAAGAGGGCGTTCGACGTTACGAACACCAGAAGCACGCCATTTTTTATCGAGTTCGAGAGTTCGATATCTTTGTTATCCGGATCTTGCACCAACAGATGAACCCAATGTTGCATCTTTAAAATTAGCTCGAACTATAAATGCAAAAAACGCCCTTTAGAGGGCGTTTTTTGTTTCAAATGAACTCGCTAGATTTTGCTATGTAAATCGCTCTAAAATCGTCACAAACTTTCAAAGCGTTATGGAAGCATATCGCCTTGATCTGGTGTCCTAAATCTTTGCTAAGAGCGTTTGATAGGCTCTGAGGGCTGTTTTTGATAGCTAACTCGCCCGTTTAACATAATAGGAATAATGACCACCTCATTGACGACTTTGGTTTTTATTTTTTCATGTATGAACTACAATGTAGTTATATTGTAGTTGTGGTTGTGATATGTCTTACTTAAATTTCCAATGGGATCCCAATAAAGCTGAAACGAACAAAAGAAAGCATGGTGTTACCTTTCATGAGGCTCAGTCTGTTTTTTGTGATGAGTTTGCCCGTGTTATTCCTGACCCTGACAGTTCATTTGGTGAAGAGCGTTTCATTATTTTAGGCGTGAGTGAGGAATACAATACTTTGGTTGTTTGTCATTGCTATCGTGGAGAGGATGAGAAAATCAGAATCATATCAGCCAGAAAAGCAGAGAAACGAGAACGAAAACAATA
>JAGQWA010000404.1 GCA_020437725.1 Bacteroidota bacterium
GTCATTGTCTCCATATAGTTCGGTGGTTACTTCAGTATCATCACTAAGGGTAATGGTTGAAATACTGTTACCCGTAATTCCCCAAAACGATATGGCAGAACCGTTTTTCTTTGGCCAATAAAAATTGAAATTCAGGTCTTGATAAAATGGGCGAGAACTTGTGCCAAAATCTAAACCTAAATCCATAAACAGTGTAATAGGCGATATTCTGTAGTTTAATAAATAGCTTGAACCTTTTTCTTTATTCATTGGTCCTTCAATAAAAACATCGGCGCCGAGTACACCAAAATAGATACCCTGCTCGTGCTTTTTGTTGTTTCCGCTTTTAATATTTAGGTCAAAAACGCCAGATGTGCTATTGCCAAACTCTGCGGGCATACAACCAGAATAAAAGTCAGAATTTTCTAAAAACTTAAAGCTGATTTTACTTAAAGGGCCACCATTGGTTCCAGGCGTAGCAAAATGGTTAGAATTCATAATGTTTACGCCGTTTACTTGTATGGCTAAAGCATAGGGCGAATTGCCGCGAATAACTAGGTCGTTTCGTGAATCGTCTATACCTTGAACACCAGCAAAATTAAGTGCCGTTCTTAAGGGGTCGCCACGGCTGCCGGCATACCTTACCGTTTCGTCAACTGTAAATTCTCTGGCGCTCACCATTGCCATTTCGTTTGCAGGTTCGCCGTTTCGGGCTTGTGTACTGGTAATTTCATTATCTGAAAAAGCAGCAGATGGTAGCACTATTTTTAGCACAGTTTCTTTTCCCGATGTAATTACCACATTGCTAAGTATTTTGGTTTTATGCCCTTTGTGCGAAACTTTTAGCGTGTGCCTACCTGTGGGTATTCGCTTAAGCACAAATTGGCCATTCGAATCAGACAAAATTCCTCTTGCTAAACTATCAGATACTAAGAATACCCTTGCGCGGTATATTGGAATTTTAGTGTCAGCATCTAGCACAGTTCCACGTATATCGCGCATTACCTGAGCCATGCTACCTATAGAAATTAAACTAATAATTAGCCCGAACAATAATTTTTTCAATCTCCACCAATTTGCCAGCAATATATGGTTTTGAAAGGAGGCATTTAGTCTAAAGTGAAAAGTCATTTTGTTAAAGGTCTAAGGTTAAATGTGAAAGGTGGCTTATTTGTAAGAAGCGAATCGGATAATGTTAAAATGTAGAAGGTTAAAATGTTAAAAAGGGATTTGGGTTCGTAGTGGCCCCGAATTGAAATTCGGGGTAGGAACTTATTATGCGGTCTTTGAAAGTCGTCTGACAACTTTCAGTTGCCTGACGACTATTCACTAAACCTTACTAATAAAAAGCAAGCGATTTTAATCGATCATTCAAAGGGATGTGAAACAATTGGCTTCATTCTTATTTCAGCTGGTGCGAAAATTCCGCGCCGGAGACGCTTAGGATAATCATCACACCGAAGAGCAGCGCGATTGTTTGGAAAGGTGGCTAATTGTAGAATGGCATTCGGACTAATGTTAAAATGTGGAAGGTTAAAATGTTAAAATGGTTTTGGGTTTGTTGCCACCCCGAATTGAAATTCGGGGTAAGAACGGGTTGTGATTCCCATGCTTGTTGTCTGCCGACTTTGCAGTCGCCAGACGACATTGCACTATACCTTACTAATAAGAAACGAGCGATTTTTATTGCTCGTTCAAAAGTGGGCGTAGCAAAAGGCTTCATTCTAAACTCAGTTAGTGCGCAATTTCTGCGACGGAGACGCTTGGAATATTTATCACGCCGCATAGCAGCGCGATTGGATGGATTTATGATTGATAATCTTGCCAAAATTTGGGGTAGTGCGCTCAGAGATGCAAAATCGCGGAGCTGGAGATTCGCGATAGAAAAAGAGTGCGAACAAATTTCAAATGCATCTCTGGTGTGACTCAAAAATGACGATACGGCTTGTATGTTTATTGAGCAGTGTCGAAATCAACAAACATTCACTACTCATAAACCAACAACCTTTTTGCTGCTGAAAGCGAACATTTTTGGTATTTGGCGTAGGCTTGGGCAGCTCTAAGGCGAATTTCGGGTTCAGATTCATTTGCCAAAAAACCATCAATAGCATCGTGAAGGGTATATGCTTCTGGTGCCATTAGGCCTGTTGTCCAAACCAACGGATTGGTTTTACAATGCTTCAACTCAGGCTCAAAATAAGTTTTGCTAATGCATGCCAGAATGATGCATTCTCTTTCAATGCCATCCTTGTTTTTATAAACCTGGTCTAGGCCAAACTCCATTAATCCATCGTGGCCGATATAGGCTGTTAAATCAGCATTTCCATAAAGGTTAATTGCAACAGAATCAAGCGTTAATTGGTCTTTTAACAAGCCAGCATTGGCTTTTACAAAATCAGTTGTGGTTTGCTTTATGTAACGACCATCATAGGCATCAGCCACTAAAAAGGCGTTTTTGGTTTTGTGTTTAAAAACAGCACGTTCCAAGATCAAGGTATCAAGCTTTTGAGAATAAATCAGTTCCCAGTTGGCGCTCTTTTTAAAATGGGTTTTTACACCATAAAAAGCACCCCAATACAAGTTTAAACGTGGATTTTGGCCGTTGCCTAAGTCTTTTGAAACGGGAATGATTCCTTGGTTTTCGTTGTCGCAAAGTGCCACCATAACGTGAATTGAAGTAGGTGCTCGATAATCTTTTTTACTAACTGTTGAGCTGTGAGAAAAAGCTGAAAATGTTAACCACATTGCCAATAAAACTGTGCCAATTATTACCCAAAATGCTCTCATGGTGCAAAAACGATTTATCCGATTTTATATTGGATTGGTCTAAATTAAATGTGAAGATTTGAATTAATGCCACTTCAATGTTTGGTGGCTGTTATACCCATTTATATTTGCGGCCATTAAACTTAGAATGATGAAAATTGCCATTAAGGCATTAATGCTAGCTGCAGTTGTTGTTTTTTCAGCCTGCGGAAACACAGAAGAATTAGAAGCACAAAAAGCCAAGGTTGATGACTTAACGCGCCAGTTGAGCGATATGAAAACCATGTTTGAGCAAATGAAGCAAGAACAGGACGAAGAAGCCAAAGCTCAACTTGACGCATCTGGAATTGCCGTTGTAGATCAATACAAACTCTTATTGGAGTACGAAGGATATATAGCAGCT
>JAGQWA010000405.1 GCA_020437725.1 Bacteroidota bacterium
TCAAACCATTTTATCAATGGAACAGCACAAATTTTCATATTTGTTCACTACTATTAAAAATTTTTTACTAACATTGAAAGTATAAGCACACTAAAATGCTAACCACATTAATTAAAATAGGCGAACAACTTCTTGAAGGGCGAAGTGAGCGAGCGCCATTTACAACATCACCCAAACTCAATAACAAGAAAGAAAAACACTGGATATGCCCTATTCTATTTGATTGCATTGAGAACAAAATAATCTTAGACCAAGGCAATAAAGTTCTCTATAAAGGTTTTAAGCAAGATGACGAGTTCTTTTATACCAACCCTGAAAATTGGGGTAGAAATGGAAAAAAATGCGCGACTACGGTTGATAATAAGAGTTTCCCAATGTTTTTCGAAACATTTTTCGGGGAAAAGACAAGTAATTCTGGTAGTTTCTTAAAAGCATTAGATGCGCATGATAAAATCTTACTTGATTCTGAATTGGCAAAAGCGCTTCATTTGGTTAATAGCCATTTGAAAAATGATGATGCTATAATGAAGCCTAAAGAATTCCTGAAGAGTGCCGAGTTAGCTAATTCTGAAGAAATCTGTTTATACTACGCAGTCATTAAAGCCAATGAGATAAATAACGGGAAGCCAATACCGTTATTTAAGCTTGACGGATACAAACAATATATTTTTGGGAAATTTGGTGCAGGTAAAGGATTCCTTGGCATCGATTATCTGACTGGTAATCAAAATGATGACATTAATACAGCAAACTTTCTGGGCAGATATAATACCAACGCTGTTTTTCAAACCACAGCTTATAATTTCTCATCAGGCTTTAATGATTTCAAAAAAAGTTTTCAAACTAACTTCAAAAACTCAGTCCAACTTGACAAGGCATCTCAATACGTACTCGACAACCTGAATACAAGAATTGCAGGTGTAAATCACATAATAGTACCAAGCTTTAGAAACAGGGACTTAGATGATTTTGATATTAAGGAGATTGAGCTATACTTAAATAAATCGTCAGACCTGCTATTCAAACTAGATACAATAGATTCTGCAACCGAAGACTTACAAACCGCTAAACTGTTTTGGATTAATTACATCGCTTACGAAACTGATGGCAATTCATTTAAAATAATGAATCACATTAAGGATGTAAACTGCCGTTATCTAACACATATTATCAATGTATTTAGTGAAGTAGGCATTCAATTCCGCACCTATATAGGTGGTAATTATTTATTTAACCTACAATCTGCCTATTACCTAGTGCCCGTAAAAGACTCAAGCAAGTCTAAGAAAAACGAAGCCCTAGAACTCTTTAAAAATATATTGGAGCAGAAAAAGATTGAAAAAGAAACGCTTTTCAAGCATTTCACTAACCTAATTCTATGCCATAGATTTAATAGACATGCTGGTTATAGCAATGTAAAACCAAATGATTCTTTTGATAATGCTTTAAAAAATGCTGTAACTCAATATGTCGCCTTATTTAAAACCCTTAAAACCCTAAATCTTATCAATATGGAAGATTCAACCACATTGCAAGAATTGCTCAAAGCCTATCCAAACTCAGAAATTGAAGAATTCATCAATCTCAAATCATGCTCACGAAATCAAATTGCACTTTTTGCATTAGGCCGAGCCTTGAATGTAATTGGATATTCTCAAGAACTTAAGAATCACAGGTCAAGACCCATTTTAAACAAAATCAATTATAACGGAATGTCATTGTATGATTTGCAAAGCCTTGGGCGCCAATTGATGGAAAAAGGTCAGCAGTATCAAACCGTTATAACCAAGAATGGTAAAAAGTATCAAACAAGAGTAAATACGGAAAAATGGTACGACATATTTTCCAAATTTTTGGACGGTGCAAATTGGAAATTAACCCAGCAAGAAGCTGTTTTTCATTTACTCGCCGGCTATGTTTTTAGACCTGCCAAATCCGACGAAACTAAACTAGAAGAAAACACAGAAAATTAATAACAAGAATAATGAGCACAATTCAAAACAACTCCGATTTTCTATTTATTTACGAAGCAATTAATTGCAATCCAAATGGAGATCCAGATCAGGAAAACAAACCTAGAATGGATTACGACACACAAACCAATTTGGTAACCGATACACGTTTAAAGCGCTACATCCGCGACTACTTTATGCAAGAAGGGCATGATGTATTTGTTTCAATGGAAGAAAAAGCCAAGGTAGATCCAGATACAAAATTTAATGCTGTAGTTGACAGGCTGCTCTCTAACGAAAAGCAAGTTGATGCATTTTTTGAGTCTAATGAAAAGATGAAAGAGCTATTCAAGACAATTGTAAAAGAGAAAAAGGAAAGTGAAGGCATATTCAAGGCTCTGCAGAATAAAAAAAACAAAGACCTTAACTACTTCATACTTGATAAACTAATTCGCGACTCCTTCATTGACATACGATTATTTGGAAGTGCCTTTGCCGTAAAAGAGTTTACCCGTGCTTACACAGGTCCTGTTCAACTCAACTGGGGTTATTCACTTAACAAGGTTTACCCAGTAGATTCTAACTCTATTGTTACCATTATGTATGATGACAGTAGCACTTTTGGTAAAGATCATAGAGTTCATTATAGCTTGTTAGCTTTTAGTGGTGTTGTAAATAAACACGCGGCAAAAACAACTGGCCTTTCTGATGCTGATATGGATTTGTTTAGAGATGGAATTTGGAATGCTATTCCTTCACTCCCAACAAGGTCGAAGCTTAATCAATATCCAAAATTATATCTAGAAATCATCTATAACGACGGATTTCATAATGGCCATTTTGGCGATTTAAGAAACTTAGTGTCAACCAAACCCACAAGTACGATAGAAAGCTTTAAACAAGTACGCAAGTATGATGATTTAGATGTTGACTTCAGCGAACTAGAAAAACTAATCAAAGAGAATAAAGGCGAAGGAAAAGCCATTAAAGAAGTAAAAGTTACCACAGCACATGGTGTTTCAATAAACATGAGTTGATATGGAAGTGCTGTCATTTGACATTGAAGGAAAATTTGCTCATTTTAGAAAATTTCATGGCAACAACACCGCTATGACTTATTCTATACCACCACGAACTACCATTATTGGTATGTTGGCCGCAATCATGGGTCAGGCAAAAGACTCCTATTATCAAG
>JAGQWA010000406.1 GCA_020437725.1 Bacteroidota bacterium
GTTTCTTGGCATTGTGTAAATGGCCAACCACTTTTTCCCTAAAACTAAGCCCATACTATCTTAAATGCCTTTACCCCATACAAGAAGTGCATTGTCTCTAACTAACTCTTTAATTATTTCCTTATGCTCTTCTGGAGAGCATATTGTATATCTAATCTTTTTATCAATTGCTTTTTCAGCCTTTTTAACCAAGCTCACTAAATAATTTTCATCTAGATCGCCAACAAAAAGTAGATCCATGACTTTTGAACTTATTCCTTTTGCCAACTTTCCAGTTAAATAAACACATTGAAGTTCACCAATTTTACTTATAACTTCTTCAACTACTCTATCTAGCCCTACATACTTTCTAACAAGACTTACCACTTCGTTATAAATAGGATGTACAGGATTTGCTTTAAACAATTTTCGGTTTCCTTGAAAGTGGGCGCTAAGTAAACCAGCATCTTCTAATCTATTTAACTCAAGCCTTATCGCATTGGTGCTATCTCCAAATTCAGATTCCAACCCACGTAAATAATCTTCATTCTCACTATTAATAAAAAACTTCAAAAGAAGTTTTATCCTAGTTTTTGAAGAAATAATAGTCTCGAGCATTTCTAATGAATAACGAGTCACAATTTTACTCAATCTTTTAAATTGAATGATGCGTAAAATGTAAACACTCCAATAATTTTAGTAAAAAATGGCAAGCTATTTCCAAAACTGCCACCAGTTAGATTTTTTGCCGGAACCACTATCAACGTAATAGCCATCACCCTGAATTCGTCCGTAGTAACCACTATAATTGTAATTCATGTTCTTAGAGTACGAAGTATATCTGTAACCATATGCCTTATTCTCATCGAACACGTTTAATACAATTCCGATTGGTGGCAAATTGTCTTTCGGAAACTGATTGACCCTATCAATAACTTCTCTGCCAGTTGAATTATGACGCATAACGTAAATCATTGCATCTGCATGACTCGCCAAAATACCTGTATCTGTTACTATTTGATAAGGAGGTGTGTCGATAATTATAAGGTCGAATCTAGATTTAAGGTAGTTTAATAATTTTTTTAAGTGCTCACGTTCTAAAAGTTCAGCTGGGTTTGGTGGGTTTGCACCGGCCCCAATAACCCAAAGATTTTTAAAGCCAGTTTCAGTAATAATCTCATCTTCATTAACTTGATAGGACAAATATTCAGAAAGACCAGCCTGGCGCTTTATGTTAAATTCAGCGAAAAGTTTTGGCCTTCTTAAGTCACCTCCAATCACAACAGTTTTTTTACCAGCATATGAATAAATAGCCCCTAAATTTTCAGCAGTAAAAGTTTTCCCATCGCCAGATTTCGATGATGTAACCACTAAAACAGGTACATGGTCAACATCAATTAAGTAGCCTATGTTATTTTTCACTGCTCTTAGCGACTCGGCTAGCATAGATTTTGGGTAATTAAATATAAAAGCTGGCCCAAATTCATCAACTTTAGGCAAAGCTCCTACAAATGGAATATTAGTAAATGCAGTTATGTGCCCAATTGACTTTATTCGTCTATCAAAATAGAACAAAAGAAGCATTATTAATATTGGAATAGCCGCTCCTGCACCCAACCCTAATATCATAATGCGACGGCTTTCAGGATAAATTTTTGTTGCAGAATTGCTAACAGAAAGTACTTGATGATTTGAAACCGCAGATGCCAATTCTATACCAATTTCGACTCTTTTTTGAAGTAGGTTTTTATATATTGTTTCATTTATTCCATAATTTCTTTTTAAATTCAAAAGCGAAGTTTCAAGATCAGGAAACTTTGATAAATTTAAGGATACCTCATTAATTCGGGTTTCAATTGCCTTTTTTTCAAATTCCTTTTGATTTCTAATTTTCATCAAAGTTTCTCGAAGGACATTAATCCTTCTTCTAATTGTTTGCACTGATCTCTCATAAAAAGGATTAGATTTCTTTAAACCACGCATCTCATTAGACAGGAGACTAAATTCCGTATGTATATCATTAATTTGAGATGCAAAGGCAACATCTTCAACACCAACTATTACGGGTGGTTGAAACTTCTCAAACTCATTAATATCAACAATATATTTACTTACAGTATCTATATAATCTAACTTAGACTGAATTGCGCTTTTGCTTAAACTTAACTCTTTAAATTCTTCAAAAATTTCTTGAGTTTGTAATCCAATGCTCGATATTCCATTGGTTTTCTTTATTAAATTTATTGAATCGTCTAACATAATTAGCGAATCCCATAAATCATTAATTTTATCTGTAACGAATTTATTAGCTTTCTTCAGGGTCTCAATTCTTTCATCCAAATCCAATTTAACATATGATTCTGCTACCGCTTTAACATAGCTTACGGCATATTGTGGAATATTTGACTTACTACTTATTTGTACGATGGTTGAAAGTTCATCGCCTTCCTTTTTAACCGAAAGGCCATCCATGAATCTTTTAATTAAATTCGTTTTCGAATTAATTTTAATATAAATTCCACTATTAACATTATCTGTAATAGGCTTTACGCATAAAATAGAATCTGGCAACAACAAATGGTTTTGGGCAAGCTGCATTTTAACTTTTCCTTCATTTGTTTTAAATTCATCTAACCCGAGATCATGTATTCTAAAATGATCAATTTTAAGATCATTATCTAATATCTCAATAAAATATTCATCATTATCTTTTGAAAATCTTAAAAACCTATCTCTCATTGAGTTAGAAGCGTAAATGCAAACAAATCTTTCTGGAGAGTGGTTTTTATATATCTCTGTTAAACCTTTTACCCTGCCCACATCAAAATATGAAATCTCCACGTTCATTTGAGAAATTGCTGCTTCGCTAACTTCGAATGACTTCAGTTTTGTTAGGTCATTTTCAATATCCTTGGCTTGTCGAAATCCAATATTTCTTTTTCCAACAATGCCGTTCATTGGATCCTCCTCGTCTAATTTATTTAATTCAACTTTAGAAATAGCTTGAAATTGGGGTGTAGAATACCGTAAGAAAGTATATGATATAAAATACCCTACAACAATTCCTAATATAATGAAATACCACTTTTTAAGCAAAGAATATAAAAAAGGCATCAACTCAAATTGATTGCTTTCAGAATTTTCGCTCAATTGATTGAATT
>JAGQWA010000407.1 GCA_020437725.1 Bacteroidota bacterium
CACCTGGTGCATGCCATTGGCAACAAGATCAAAGAACATTTGGACGATAAGTTCGTGCTCTATGTTTCTTCTGAGAAATTTATCAACCAGTTTATAAAGGCGGTGCAGAGTAATGAGGTGCAGAGCTTCCAGAACTTTTACCTGCAGGTAGATGCGCTGATTATTGATGACGTGCAATTCTTCGGTGGAAAGGAAAAAACGCAAGAGATATTCTTCCATATATTCAACCATTTGCACCAGTCAGGTAAGCAGATAATTATGACGAGCGATCGTCCGCCCAAGGATCTGAAAGGGCTGGAAGAGCGCTTATTAAGCCGCTTTAAATGGGGGTTGACTGCTGACTTGCAGCAACCGGATTTTGAAACCCGAATGGCCATTATCCATAACAAAATGGAGGCTGAGGGTATTATTATACCGGACGATGTGTGTGAATACCTGGCCTACACGGTGGATACCAATGTGCGTGAGCTCGAAGGTGTTCTTATTTCGCTGATTGCACATGCCTCGCTAAACAAGCGCGATATTGATCTGGAGCTTGCCAAACAAACCATGAAGAACATTGTGCACGATATTGAGGCTGAGGTTGGCATTGACTACATACAAAAAACAGTAGCGGAGTATTACCGCCTAACCCAGGACGACCTGAAAGCCAAAACCCGTAAAAAGGAAATTGTAATTGCACGCCAGGTGGCCATGTACTTCTCGAAAGAATACACTAACCACTCGTTAAAATCTATTGGTTACCATTTTGGTGGGCGCGACCACAGCACGGTTATTCATGCAGTGCAGGCGGTAAACGATACGATGGATGTAAACGCCAACTTCCGCAATTCCATTGACGACCTGAAGAATAAGCTAAAGATTAAGCAGGCGTAGATTTTGCTGCTTTCGACTTCTTGTTAAATCGTTATGATCTTGAAAATGATATAAGAGGAGCAAAATTTCCTTGGTCTGCTTCTTTAACAGCTTGAATATAGTTAGTTCTTATATCACCCTGTTGAATTAAATCTCCTGCTCCCCAAGTAAATAATGGTAGATTAAAGATTTTTTCAATTATTATGTCTGCCATTAAACGGCTATGCCTTCCATTTCCGTTTGGGAAACAATGGATGCTGACAATTCTATGTTTAAAACGAATAGCGATTTCATCTGGAGAGTACGTTTTTTGCTGTACCCAATAGAGTGCGTCATCACATAGATTTTTAAGTTCTGTAGGAATCTGCCATTTGTCAACCCCTAAATTTTTGTTGGTTTTACGAAAATCTCCAGCCCATTTCCATACGTTTCCATACATTCGTTTGTGAAGATTACGAACAAACTTTTCTGTAAATATTGTTTCAGTTTTTAGGGTCTTACTTGTTATCCAGAACATTGCTTCTTCAATGTTCAGATGCTCATATTCATCTAAATCTGCTCTTGTTGTTATTGTTGGAATTAGCAAGCCATCCTTTTCATCTTCCTCTAATGGAGTTTGACCATTTGTGTACTCAAGATCTAATCCCATAGCACTTTTGGTATTTCTTGTTTTAGAATGTAGGTTCGTTCTTCAATAGCTTTTTTGATACGTTGTTCTGAATTAGCCTGGTCTTCCAACTGCATGGTATTGGAAGTACGGGCTACTATTTTCGTAGCCAGCTCTTGTGCTTTTCGCTCAATAAGCGCATCGAGCGAACCATCATTAGGGAAAAAACCATAAACAAATTTCATATCTAAACCCCTTGCCACTTCACGCAACGACTTAATTGTTATGGCTCCTTCTTTTTCCCGTTGCTCAATTTCTGACATGCTTTGCTTGGTAATAGAAAGCCTATTGGCTAGTTGCTGCAACGACATGCCCAATGTAAGACGAATAGCCTTTACCCAACCTGTTGGTGGAACTGGTGAATTGGACACTGTACTAAAATCACTTAGTTTGGTTTCTAATTGGTCTATTTGTAATCTTTTCTTATTCATATCGTAAGGTTTTAACCTGATATTATAACTTAAAGGTAAGGTTTTAACCTGATATTAAAAAATTAAAAGTAAGGTTATATACTTACTAAAAATAATAAACACATGCCGTGCAAGCGGTAAACGATACGATGGATGTAAATGCCAACTTCCGCAATTCTATTGACGATCTGAAGAATAAGTTAAAGATTGTGCAGGCTTAGCTACTACCTTCAGCGTCATTCTGAATTTATTTCAGAATCTCTAAATAGATGCTGAAACGAGTTCAGTATGACATTTATCTTTATTAATTTAATAGGTAGGTCGAAAATCCAATCAAAATCATTGGAGTTATATTAATAAGTATTGTTATAATAATTGCAGCAGATGATTCTAGAAAACTAATTTTCCGATGTTTGCTTACCATAATAATCATTATTAGTAAGGTCCAACATATAGATATAATTTGGAGAGCCATTTTAATAGAACTCGGAGATATGAATGAAGAAAGAATGCTACTTATTATTAGAGGAATAAGGGAGTATGCAACAATTGATCTAAATAGTTTAGAAGGTTTACTTTTAAACCAACTTGATACCCATTTTAAGAGTTCTGAGAAAATAATTATGCCTAAAAGTGTAGACATAATTCCTGCGACAAGACCGAATATAAGACCTAAGTTATCTTTATAAATTGGATTAAATCCAACTAGTATGCCATAAGCTATACCAATAAATAGTGATGTTTCTTCAGTATTATTTTCTTCAATTTCATCAACTAACCTAGACGGATGAATAACTGCTACTAAAATTTTAGATAGTTCTTTCATTTGTCCGGTAATTTGAAGATTTACCTAAAGAAATTGATAAGAGATATTCATATGCCGTTTTACACGTAATTATTCAACATCACCGGCATTACCAGCATTAGAATATCCTCGTCTTTTTCCTGCTCTTTAGGGATAATCAAACCGGCACGGTTAGGAGCCGAAAGATGGAGTTCTACTTCTTTCGCTTCAATATTACCAAGCATCTCAATTAAGAAACGCGCATTGAACCCGATCTCAATATCGTCTCCAGTATGTTCGCAAACCAGGCGTTCGTTGGCTTCGTTGGAGAAGTCAAGGTCCTCGGCAGAAATTAGCAGTTCGCTACCGGTGATTTTCAAACGCACCTGGTGCGTAGTGCGGTTGGAGTAAATGGAAA
>JAGQWA010000408.1 GCA_020437725.1 Bacteroidota bacterium
AGTCTCAACAGCAAATTCAAACTGATTGATAAAAATGTCTTTGAAGTTTGAAAGATTGTTTTGCTCATAAAACAATAGCATAGCCTTTTTGTAGTGAATCGAATCAACGGTCCTAAAGGAAATAGGGCAGTAATTGTAATTCAACAAGATGGCATTACTTACAATTCTGGCAGTTCTTTTGTTTCCATCCATAAATGGTTGTATGTACGAAATGAGAACTAGTGCCAAAAGGGCCTTTTCGAAAATATTTTCTTTAGAGTTAATCACATTGCATGAGCTTTTTAACGCTTCCTTTATTTGAAATTCATTGTCGAGCGGTTTATAGTTGGTGCCAGAAATACCAACACGTCTTGTTCTTAAGTTTCTTTCTACGCCAAGTTCTTTAGTTAAAATGCTATGAATGTCTTCAATTTTAGAAACAGAGAGTGGCGTTAAATAGTCCTTGTGTTCAACTAAAAAATCAATGGCTTCTTTATGGTTTAGAAGCATTGTGGCTTCTTCTCTTGTTTTACCAGCCGCAGTTTCTTTTTCTTTTAAAAGTCTTTCGGTTTCAAGCAGAGAATAGGTGTTGCCTTCAATTTGTGACGATTTCCAGCTTAAATCAATGGCAAGTCTTTCCATTTCCTTTTTATAAGCTGAACTAGAAAGACCAGTTATGTTGGCTTTGAATTTTTCTTGAAGCTGATTGAGCTTTTCTAGCTCATTATCTGTAAACGAGTTGGTGTTTGATATTACTTCTGATATTATCGAAAAATTAAACGACTCAGTTATTTGGCGCTCATCAATTTCATTTTCGAAGTATTGTTCAATATTTATTGGTTGAATAAGTTGAAACGAAGCTGAAATTTTGTATTTGGTTCCCTTTCCCAGACCAGTTGTGTCAATTAAATTTTGATTCTTTAGTTTAACTAAAACTCTTTTTAGCGTTGTATAACTAATGTCTGTTTTAATGTTGTTGTGAATTTCTTTGGATGTACACTCTCCATTATTCTTTACAAATTCAATAATTTCTTCTTCGCGATTGTCCATCATCCTACGTTTATAGCTCACAAAGATGCTGTTTTAAGGTCAAATTCGGTTCAATTTGAGCTTGAAGGCCATTTGATTTGAGCTACAATTTATTTGGGAGCCATAATAGGTTGCATCCCAGAATTAAAATTCGGGGTAAGAATGGTTTGGTGAGACGCGTCTTGTCATCTGCCGACTTTCAGTCTTGAAGACTATTTCGGAATTATTCTTCTTGAGCCAGTTAACTCAGTCGAACTCATCAGAAGCGAGTGATTTCCAATCACTCGGCATTTGAAACGCGGCCCAGAGAACCGCTAAATAGTATGTCACAACGCAGAGCATCGCGACTGGCTAATCTCGACAGGCTCCTTCTTATCCATTTAATTAATTCTAATTTCTTAATTCTGCATTCTCTCTTCTAAACTAATTCACTAATACACTAAAGCACCAACTAACTAAAAAAGCCCCTTCACCAACTGGCAAAAGGGCTTTTCAATATTTGAGATTAGGGTAATTCTTATCCCATATTGGCCTGTGGATCGTGGTAATAAAATTTCTCTTCAATTATTTTATCGCCATCCCATTTTTGAACCGCTACTTCTGACATTTTAGCATTCATTCCGCCTTTTAAAGTCATATCCATCCAGCTTTCAACTGCTGTTATACCTTCTTCTTCATTTGAAGTAATAGACTTTACACCACCACCATTATGGCTTTCAACCATTTCGAACCATTGTTGAATGGCCGCTCTTTGAGCTTCTTTTCCATTTCGTACTTCGTTTCTCGGTACTTCGGTAACAGTTACATTGTCGTGGTAAAATTTGTCAAGTGCTTCCAGTGATTGCCCTTGGCCAATCATGGCATACAGTTCTTGTGCTTTCGCTTGGTAAGACATATTTTTTATGTTTTAGTTGAGCGCGCAAGTACGCAACTATGCAAAGTCCAATTGGGTGTTATTCACCCCAAAATAGAGGGGTATTTATGCCTTAACCATTTCTTCTAATTAGCGAGCACATTCTACACAATGCCGGCTTGATGGACGTATGATTAACCGCTGAACAGGAATATCTTTCTTGCAAGTGGCGCATTTGCCAAAATTGGAGTCATCTAAATGAGCTTTCATGTGCTCAAGGTTCTTTAAAGTAGCTTCGGCTTCTCTTAATGCTGCTTCTGCAACGCTCTTGCTGTTAATGGCTTCCATTCTGGACAAACGGCCAATGGCATTTTCAGGCGCTATGGGTTTGGTAAGCTCCTTATACTCTTCAATATGCTTTTTGGTGCGAGCAATTTTGCTATCTATTTTTTCAGTAACCAGTTTTTTGTCTTCGGGAGTCATGTTGGCAAAATACACTTTGCACAATTACTGAGTAATTTAGAGGCTGAAATCAACCACAGATGTTTGCATTAGAATTGGCCATTAGGTACATCCATTTCATTTCTATTTTCATTTTAGTGTCAAGCTTGGCCATAGAATTGGTTTTGATCAAATCTTCAATGACCAAAAAAGAACTGCTTCTCATGTCAAGAGTTGATGCAGTTTATGGAATAAGCTCAATTCTTGTAGTTGCTGCTGGCTTAACACTTTGGTTTGGCGTGGGCAAACCGGCTCACTATTACTCAGATAATCACTTATTCATCACCAAAGTGGTTTTGGTTGGGCTGTTAGGAATTCTATCTATTAAACCCACCATTTTCTTTCTAAAAAACCGCAAAAAGAAAGATGATTCCGGCGAAGAAATGGTAGTGGTTCCAACTTCAGTAAAACGCTTTGTTTATGCTGAAATATTGGTGGTGGTGCTTATTCCGTTATTTGCTGTGTTAATGGCTCGCGGTGTGGGATTGTAAAATTTTTCGCCATTTGTAACCCTTGTCAATTTCTTGAGTATTTAATAATGAATTCAAAGCCAAGCAACTGAATCAAAATGATGTTATTGCCGCCTGTAAAAAGGGGAGTGTAAAGGCGCAATATCAGCTATACAGCACTTATGCAAAGGCCATGTATAATATGTTGTTTAGGCTGGTACGCAACAGAGCTACGGCCGAAGACCTGTTGCAAGATGCCTTTGTAAAGGTTTTTTCAAATCTGAAAAAATACGACAATACCAAACCTTTTGAACCCTGGCTTA
>JAGQWA010000409.1 GCA_020437725.1 Bacteroidota bacterium
AATATATCCCTGACTTTAGGGCTGTAATATTGATTTGATTATTAAAAGTTTTAGTGAACTCTACGGTTTTGCCATAAGTATCTATTATTTTGATGAAATGGTGTTCATTTTCTCCAGTATTTAGGTTTATAATACCAGTAGTTGGGTTAGGATATATTGAGTTTTCAATTCGTAATGGAATTTCTAAGTCCAATCCAATGCCTGAGTTGCATGGCAAATATTTACCGAAGAAGATATCGGTATTACCATTTGAGCCTATAATAGTTTCACTGTTTGATGGATCAAAATCGAGTGAGTCAAGAAAAGCTCCTGCTATAATTAATTCATTCTCATAGAGCCCAACAAGGCTAATACCATCATTGTTAATATCACCAATGCTTTTTGCACAAGCTACATTTCCCCAACTGGTAATCCTGATAAAAAAAGCATCGTTTTTACCATGGGTTTTTAAGGTTTTGTCAAATGTGCTGTTAAACCCAATTTCATCTCCAAAAGTGCCAACTATAAATTGGTTGTTCTCTTTGTCAACACTTAATCCTGATATATTAATGAACGCGCTCGAATATAATTGTTTTGATGAAATGTACTTACCATCAGGAGTGTATTTCGCTATAAACACATCCTCATTATTTTTTGGGTCTAAAATCTTCAGTTTCTCACTGGGGTCTACATCAACGTCAACTGTAAATCTAGCACCAACAAATATGGTATCGTTATGCCCAATGGACAGCTGAGGTCCAAATACATAGCCATAGCTTGATAAATGTTGTGCCCAAAGTAGTTTGCCTGATGGATTAATTTCAGCAAAAAAACCATTCATGGCTCCATCGTTATATAATATGAAGGGTTCATTAGTCATTTGAATGCCATTATTGAAAATGCCAGAAAAAAAAATTCTGCCACTCTCGCTGATTTCGAGGTCTGCGGCACGTTGGCTGTTTTCTCCACCATAGGAATTTACCCATAGCAAGTCCCAATTTTTATCATATTTGGCTAAAAAAATGTCTTCAGCGTCTATTGATTTTATTTTATAATCGTCTTCCTTTAAGTCAAAATCCACATTTCCGCCAAAATATCCGTACACATAATAGTTGTCAAATTTGTCAGCTTTAATACTAACCAGTTGAACAAAACCAGTGTCAAAAGAGTAATAAAATGCATTAATAAAACCCCCATCTTTATTAAGCTCTAGGACATAAGGGCGCCTTTGGTTTGGTGCATAAAGTTCAAATGTGTCTTCATCAAAATCAAAATCGCAAGTGTCAATAAAGCTTCCGCAAACAACGATATTATCGGTGCGGGTTATACAGGATTGATTGGCAAACGTGTTATTATTAGCACTTAATGACTGTACCCAAATTAGGTTGCCATTATTAGTGTATTTAGCTATGAAACCGTTTTTTTGATTTGTAACTTTATTAGGGGTAGTTTTTATTTTTTCTTCTGTGCTAGGGTCAAAATCACAGTCGTTACCATGAGCCCCGGTAATAATAATATTGCCTTGGTTGTCTAAATTCATGTCAGCAATTGATTCGCTTTCTATGCCTCCAATAGACTTTACCCATTCAATGTTCTGTGCTCGAGATACTATTGACGCGAAAATGATTATTGTAATTATTATAAATTTCATGATGGCAAAATATTTTATGAATACAATAAACCAAGATGTTAGTTTAAAAACTTCAATTCGTTCAAAGAGACGTGGATTTTGGTTTCTCAACTATTTTTAAAGAAGCGGATTCTTATTTTTTGACGAACTTTTGAGAATAGATATTTCCTTGATCAATAACTTTTGCTACATAAACACCTTGTTTTAGACCAGAAACATCAATTGTATTAAAGTTATTGATTGGATTAGAGATAATAGAGCGGCCATGAATATCTAATATTTCAACTGTTGAATTTTCATTAGAAAAGTCAACTCCACTAATATTAATTACATCATTAACACTAGTTGGATAGATGGAAATTACGCTCCTAAATTCTTCGCCTACAGATGCTGTTAAATCATAAACCTGTAAATCTCTGAGCCAGCCTGATCCATTCCATTCACCACCACCAGCAAGATAAACGGCATTATCAAAACCAATAAGTGCGGTATGACCGTACAAAGACTTATCAAGATATTTGTCATTTTCCCATTCATCTGTCTTGAAGTTATACACAGAAATGTTTCTATGTACGGCGTCATAACTTGTAATGCGAGAATCCCAGGTAATACCACCGACCATCACCAGTTTATTTTCGGTTACAGCTACAAACGACATTGCTCTTGGCACATCCAAATTCATGGTTTCTATAAATTTTCCCTCACTATCGAAAACATCAACAGCCGAACTCGATTTTGCATTATTTAAGCCACCGCCAATAACATAAAATTTTCCATCGGCATAAGCGGCCGTGCAATCAAACCTTGCTTCTGAAAGTTCAGATGTGGTCCATTCATTGGTCGTTTTATTATAAATATCAACTCTTTTTGATATAGTTCCGTTTTTATCATAACCACCAGCGTATATGGCAACTGTGGCACTGTTTGCCACTGCTCTAAAACTCAGTGGATTTTCAATAGTTTCATAGGTAATAGTATTGGTACTCTCGTTTATTACAACCGACATGGTTGACATACTAGAAGTAGTAAAATCTTCAATTCCTTCTCTAAAAATGATGGTATTTCCAAGTTTTACACCAGCATAGAAAAGAACAGGTTCGTTAAGCTCAACTTCTTGAAATTTCCCTTTTTTGAGAATGAAAAGTTTATCAGAAGTACGTGTGCCACGACTGTCTTTTACTGTTCCACCTGCAATGTAAATAGCACTATCGCCAACCACACACGCCGGGGCAGATACACCTGAGGGCATTTCAATTGTTTTGCCCCATTTGTTTTCTTTTGGGTAATAAACTTCTATTTTAGAAGAAACACCAAGGCTCATGTCTCCACCAATAACCAAAATAGAATCACCAGCCCTAACAGCCGAGTTCCAGCATTTGGCCTCTGAAAGACTACCGATTTTTTGGAATTGTGAAAATGAAAAATAATGCGTTAAAATAAAAAGTAGTAAAAGTGTGTATTTCATAATATTGAATTTTTATGAGTTTTGATTTGTCAGAATTTTTTAAAAGG
>JAGQWA010000040.1 GCA_020437725.1 Bacteroidota bacterium
CTTTTTGACTTCTTCGTTCAAAACCTTCGGCAATATTGTTCGAAATTGAGAGTGCCGCTCTCAGAATTTGATCACGCAAATAATACTCATTAAATGATCTAAACTCTTTGTGTAATTCAATGAAAAGTTGTTTGGCATTTTGCCAGATGATTAGGTCTTCAAAAGATTCAATTTTTGCCATCTCCAATACTTTTCACCTTTAACTTTTCACTTTTAGCATTTAACCTTCGACTAAATCAATTTCAACGGCTTAGGGTACTCCCCATGAATATCCGTCAACACCTCAACCCCTTCTTTAGTAATGAGTAAAGTATGTTCCCATTGGGCTGAAAGTTTGCCGTCAATGGTGCGTGCAGTCCAGCCATCTGAACGATCTACTTTGGCGCGTGCTTTTCCTTCGTTAATCATGGGTTCTATGGTGAATGTCATGCCGGGTTTCATAATAGGGCCTGAGTTCTTTTCGGCTTTGTGAGCTACTTCTGGCTCTTCGTGAAAACGAATGCCAACACCATGACCGCAGAATTCAAACACGATTGAATAGCCAAGTCCTTCGGCATATTTGGCAATCTCATAACCAATGTTGCCAACGTAATTGCCAGGATAGCATTGTTTAATGCCTATGTCTAGGCAAGTTTTGGCCGCTTCTACAATTTGGCGTGCATTATCTGTTACGTTGCCAACCATATACATGCGGCTATTGTCACCGTAAAAACCGTCGAGAATGGTAGTAACGTCAATGTTTAAAATGTCACCATCTTTTACCACCACTTTGTTGCTTGGCACACCATGGCAAATAACATCGTTTGGCGAAATGCAGGTGGCGTGTTTATAGCCTTTATAGCCAATGGTAGCTGCTTTAGCATCGTTATCGTAAATGTATTCGTGCACTATTTGGTTAAGGCGAGCGGTGGTTACACCTTCTTTAACATAAGGCGTAACTTCATCAAGACATTCGGCTGCTAAAATGCTGCTTTCGCGTATTCCTTCTATTTGGTCAGGGCTTTTGAGAATAATTCCCATGGTTTTTTTTCGTAGAAAGTTCAAAATCATAACAAAAAGCCCTGTCTCAATCGAGTTGAAACAGGGCTTGCAAAGATGCTTATTTCAAATATATCTTACTGCACAACCAAACTTCAAGCTAAAAGGTAAGTATATGAAATTGAAAATAAATTTTAGTTGTAAAATAAAAAAGGATTACAATTGTATATGAAAGGTTAGAGCTCGACCTGAATTTAATAACGTACACAATAAATTAACAAATTGATGAAGACAAAATTTACACTTTTGCTTGGTGTTATATGCACTATAGCATCAAATGCTCAAACATGGACTAAGAGCATTCCAGACATTTATAATCAACCTGCATCAACATCATATCATTTTCTTTCAAATGAGGGTCAGGTGATTAATACAGATGGGAACGCTGAGCCTAACATAAAGGTTGAAACGCGTGGTGAATATGCAGATGTATATTATTTCAATGATAAAATTTCGACTGCGGTACCTATTTACGAGATGGTTGATTATGTGGATGAGATTGACTATTTCATTCGCTATGATCTTCATTTTCATGGCGCTAATTACAGTTCTGGGACTCCTACGCTTCACGAAGCTACAGGAATTAATTACAATTTCTATTTACCACAAACTGATCCTGGAGCTGAAAATGTTATGGCACATTCAAGGTTAATATATGATGATATTTATCCAGGCATTGACCTAAATTTTTATAGTAGTGTTACTGGCCCAAAAATGTATATGGTGGTTTATCCAGGCGGTGATGAAACAGATATAGAGTTTAGTTTAGCAGGGTTTAACAGTCTCAATGTAAACAGTACATCTATTGTTGGTTCCGTTCCAAATTATGAACTCACAATTAATCAGCCGGTTGCGTACCAATTTGATCAAAGTAATAATACGACTGAATTAAGCTGGCAACCAACTTTTTACGAAAGCAATGGACATATCAAGATGTCATTCGGCACGTACGATATTAATGAACCTTTAGTGTTGTTGTTCAGAGATGCTGAATATTCGTATAGCGAGAAGACGACTCATGGAATGAGAAATTTGAAATGGGCTACTTATTTTGGCAATAGTTCTCCTGGTATGGCCGTCACTCCTTCTGGCAATTAAGCAGTTGCGGTTGGTATGGATAACCCAAATTTCCCGGTACAATTTGGGAAATATTACCCAGGAAACTCAAATGCCGCAAATGCTAATGTTGGAGTTGCTGAATTTGAAACAGATGGAAATTTGAAATGGATATCTATTATAGGAAGTGACGGTCTCAACTATATGGGTACGTGGGGATTGCCAATAGACGTGGCATCAAATGGTCACATATTCATAGCGTCTGAGGGAGAAGTGAGAAATGGAGGAGATGTTGTGACAAAGTATAAGTCAGGTGCTTATTATGATGCTACTAATACAACAGCGTCTGGTTACGCCAATGATATATTTATCGCAGAGTTTAATCAAAATGGTCTCCTACAATGGTCAACTTATTTCGGCGGAAATAAGTATCAAGAGTGGGTTAACCACTTAGTTATTGACGGCCAAGATAATCTGTACATTGCTTGTACCATGGATGAAGCTGCACCTGTTAAAACGAAAACGGGGGCATACAATGCAACATTGATTTCTGGATCGGACAACAACAATCTCATTGCTAAATTTAATAGTAATGGAGCTTTGGAATGGTCAACAGGATTTGGAGAAGGAACCATTACTGCAATAGATGTTGACGATAACGATAAGCTTTATATCGCTGGTAGGGTTAAGAATTCAGTACCAGTTACCACAGGAGCATCACAGACTACACAAGGTGGTGGAGGCGAGAGCTTTTTGGCAAGTTTTAATGCTGATAATTCACTTAATTGGTGTACGTATTTTGGAGGCTCTGGCAACGACTATATAGAAGGAATGAAGGTGTTTAGAAATAATGTTTGGATAGCGGGAGAAACCAGCGGTTCTAGCAGCTTTCCAACTGTTGATGATGGATCAGGTAAGTTTTATGACGGAAGCTTTAATGGAGGCATTACATCTTTTTATAAGTATTATGGAGACGCTTTTTATTCAGTTTTTAGTCTTACAGGAAATCTGAACCATTCATCATACTTGGGGTCCGGCAATAATGAAGGTTTGAGTTTTATAGTTTCAGATGATTATAACGTTTATATTGGAGGGCACACAAGTTCAAATAATTTAACTCCTTTTCCATTCGTTAGCGGAGGTCAATCAAATTCTTTGTATTTGGATGACACTAGAATTTCTACCGATATTGCAGATGGCTATATAGCTGCATTCAATGGAAATATTGCACATAAATGGGGAACCTATTATGGAGGGGAAGGTGAACCCGATGAAATACTTAGAGGAGAGAGAATTGGGAATGCTTTTTTTGCTACGGCCTATACAGCAAACCCAGCAAGCAAGTTGGACTTGGTTAGGCCATCTTCTCCAAATGGCCATTTTAAGAATAATCAATCGAGCGGAGCTCTAATTCTTAAGTTTGATTTAACAAACACGTCGTTGGGCACAAAGGAACAAATGGCGAAAGATAATCGGGCTTTTGAAATTTACCCAAATCCAGCAACCAATCAAATCAATTTAGCATGGCAGTCGAAATTTAAAGGTAGAATAGAACTTCGGACTCTTGATGGTAAAATTCTGAAAGTTGATGATGCTATTGAAGGAATGAATCATTCTTTGGATGTTAGCCATTTATCATCTGGCATTTATGTTGTTATAGTATCTAATAATGAAATGACTCATGTTCAAAAGGTTAGTATTTCTAAATAGTTTTTCCATTTTGGTTCTAACTGGCAGCGCTCAGGTGGTTTTTTCTGGCTATACTGATTTTTATCGGCTGAATGACGAGTCCTGTTATTACGATGCCAAGCACCAATTTGACTTTAACATACTGGCTAATAATGCTGTTTTATTGGATTCTATTGAAATTGAGACAGGTGGCAGCGGTTTTACACGGTTAAAGGATTGGGACTCTTTTAACTTGGGCGCCGGAGTAAACCAATACACCTATTCGGTGGTTTCGGACGGAAATGGATGTGGTAACCCAAATTCTGGTGCCGTTATTGTTCCTTTTTCATTCCCAAATCATCATTTTGCAAATGATAAAGTCTGGCCTGCATCCACTGGTGCATACCCAACACTTACACGCTTCCCCGAATTTGAATTTGATACATCTAATATCTGTAATTTTCAATATCCCCTTGTCATTAACCCGCGTCGAAACTTTCATTTCAATGCATTTAATCAATTTGATGCTGGCACTGGACAACACAGTAGCGTAAAATACCCAGGATCTAGAGAACCGGAGCATGATTCAAAAGTTAACGATGCCAGTGCTGAAGTGATTATGAATAAAAGCAAGGTTGGTGTATATGTTTATAATTGCGGATTAAGGGATGCGCGATGGAACGCAAATGATCAGCCAAATGTGCTAAGATTTGGTTTTTTTACTGTAAATGTGGTAAGTTACGAAGTGCCATATGGTTATGTGAACAAGGTGAATAATGAATCTATATTGAGCGATGAATTTGCTTATTACACTTATACTCCAGATCAAGATGGGTCTATACAAGTGTCTTACCATGCAGAAAGTAGTGATTCAGTAGTTTTTGAAATCGCGGCGGGTAAGGATTATTACCGGGGTGTACAATTGTCCGATATCAGACATGTAGGTACCAATTACATCATGAAGATAGAATACTCAGAAAGAAGTCGTATTGTTCAGGAAGAGTCAAGTTACTTAAATGTGCTGGTGACGAGTTATCTCAATAGTCAACCATATTACGCGACTTACACAGTCCAATTTTTAAGGGACACAACGTCTTCTATTCAACCAAATGAATCGACGACATCAACTTTTGATATTTTTCCAAATCCTGCAAGTGATAGGCTGACTATTAATTGGAAAAGAGACGAATCCGTTGGGTTTAGTATTAGAAGTGTTGATGGACGCTTGGTTACTTTGGGCGTACTGCAAACTGGAATAAACAATGTAGACTTGACTAATGAGTTGTCTGGTGTTTATTTATTGGAGTTGAATGATAAAAACTATCGAACAGTTAAAAAATTTATTTTAAAGTAAATAAAAATGGGCTGTTTAACTTTTTAGACAGCCCATTAATAAGTTATTTCAAATTTATCTTACTGCACAACCATTTTAGCGGTCATGGCAGTGTTGCCGGGGAAGGTGCAAATAATTAAATATTCGCCCGGACCTGGTGTTTCAAAGCCAATTGAAGTTGATTGGCCTGCTTTCATCATATCAGTATATGCGTGAATTCGATCATCGGCTTTAGGACCAAAACCTGTGTTTACATCAGTGTTTCCACGAATGGCGTTGGCGATACTTTCATCATTGTCAATGATAACAACGTTATGATCCATACCGTCGGCTGACGATGTGTTTTTGAAATTCAATTGCACATAAGTGTAAGCAGGAGCAGTAATTTCTGCTGGTGAGTAAGCCATTTCGGCCATGGTTTCTCCAGTAGCGGCAATTTCAATTGTTGCTTCTACCTTATCTGCATCAATGGTATTCCATTTGTTACCAGCTGGTTCAGGCGTTTCTTCTTCTTTGTTTGCATCAGCGGCTTGGGTACTAGTGTCTTCTGTTTTGTCAGAATCGGTTGTTGCGGTTGAAGATGATTCGCCACAGCTAACAAAACCAATTGCTAAAAGGGCCACAAGTGCTAAATATGTTGCTTTTTTCATAATAAGAATAATCTTAAATTTTATGCGAAACTAAAGGCCATATTTGCCTGTGGATGTGACGTACATCACCTTTTCAGTTAAGTACTTAAAATGATTGACACACGGTTTTCAGTTGAGTTTTTGAACAAGGGTTTAGATACCAACATGAGCGGACATTTGGGAATAGAGTTTACTTCAATTGGCGAAGATCATTTAGAAATGAAAATGCCAGTTGATCATAGAACTGTTCAGCCCATTGGTATATTAAATGGTGGCGCATCAGCCTGTTTAGCCGAAACAGTTGGTAGCATGGCTTCTTATTTGAGCATAAATAGAAAGGAATTCTATTCGGTTGGGTTAGAAATTAAGTGCAACCATATTCGCTCGGCATTTGGCGGTTATGTTTATGGAAGAGCCACGCCAGTTCATTTGGGCAAACGAACTCATGTTTGGCAAATTCATATTAGAGATGAGCAAGAGAAATTGGTTTGCCTTAGCACGCTTACCGTTCAAATAATGTCTTTTGGCGATAATGAAGCCGCCAAAAAAATGCTGGCTAATAGTCCATTAGGGCATTTGGTTTAATCAAAACCTAACTGCCATTCTCTAATTATTCTATCATCACCAGCGCTCAATAATCTTTTGGTTTTTGGGTTGAAAAGGAGCCTGTTAACCGAATGCGAATGAGCTTCAGGAAACTTGGCCAAATCAATTACTTTTCTTAGAAGCAGAGTTTCACTATCCCATATTTTAATGGTCTTATCTCGGCTGGCAGTGGCAATTAGGCCTGTATCGCCCAAAGAAATAATATGGTTAACCGTAAATAGATGTGCGGGAACTTCATTAATGGGTTGTAGCACTCCACTGCTATCCATTTTCCAGTTTCTCAGGTAGGCATCTTTTCCGCCGGTAATCACAATTCCATTCTTATGGTAAACTGAAAAAACTGAATCAGCATGGCATTTCTGGCTGTTCGTTAAGATTTCCGTTTTCAAATCGAATACTAACAATTCACCGCCACTGGTGCCAATCAATAGCTTGTTTGAACTGGTTTGCGTTCCATACCTTAAATGACTTTGGCCTAGCCGCCAAGAATTTAGCGGCTGTAGTTTATTCGATAATTTGTAAAGAAAGCCATCTGCACACAACACATGATGGCAATTGTTTGCAGTAAGTATTTGAAAAGTAGTTCTGCCCAGATTTATTTCGAAAAGAACTGACTTTGTTTCGTCATCAATTATATAAACGCCACCGCTATTATCTCCAATAATTAGCTGGTTGTTAAATAATTGGCAGAAGTAAATGGTTGCCGTTGTGCTGGCCAAAAGTTGGGCAGTTTCGGTATTTCCGGTCTTCCATTTAATTAGCTTCTTGTCGCCGCCTCCAGAAATAAAATGGTTGTCGTCAAATTGACTTAGGGCATATAAGGGTTCGGTATGCGCAGCGTATTTGTGTAAAAACGAAATTGAAATGGCCAAAGTAGTTGCCTTTTTTTGTACCCGCTAAATTAGCATTATTCAATGCCTTGCATCTTAAATAAATCGTTGCCAAGTGGTAGTTTAATGGCTCTTTGGAGAATTGAAGAAACTGAAGAAGAGCTTAGTTCTAAATTAATGCTTGATGATTCTGAGAAGAATTATTTGGCCGGAATTAAAGCAGATAATAAACGCTTGCAGTGGTTGGCCAGTAGGGTTCTTATTAGAGAGTTGGTAAACCCGCCAGGCCAAATATTAATGGATTGGGACCAGCATGGCCGCCCATATGTGCTGAATTACGATTTTGAAGTGAGCATTAGCCACTCAAGAAATATGGCGGCTGTAATTGTAGGAGAGTCTAGATGTGGAATAGATGTAGAAGAGATAAATAACAAGATTGGCAGAATAAGCAAGAAGTTCGTTTCAGATGAAGAACGAGTCTTTATTTCGACTGATAATTCTATTCTCTATGAAACTTTAATTTGGGGTGCTAAAGAAGCCCTTTTCAAGCTAATTGGTGGAAACGGGGTTGATTTTAAGAAGAACCTTAGGATTCATGCATTTAAACTAAATGATGGCTACTTTAAGGCATCAATTTCTCATAAAAGCAGTAATAAAGAATTAGAACTGGGTTTTGAAGTGGTAGAAGGATTTACTTTGGTATTTACTCAATAAAAAAAAGCGCCTATTCGGCGCTTTCTTCTTCTTGTTCTTTATCGGCTTCTTTCTCAGCCTTTTTCTTCATTTTTTCTAGCTTCTTTTTGTTCTTTTGGAACTTTACTTTAGCACTTCTTCTAAGGTATTCGCCTTGTTTGCCTTCAGTATTTTTCATTTGCAAACCTCTAATCCAAAACTCATGAACGTTTGGTAACAGATGCTTGTTAATGGTCATGTTCCACTCATCACCTCTAACACGATTCATTACAGTTCCTTCGCCGGTATAAATGTAAAAACCATAACTAAAAACATCGTCAGCTTCAAGGTTAGTACCCATAATACAATTGTAAAATTCACTTGCACTATTCATGCACTTTACATGCTCTGGGGTCATTCTAAGTACAGGAATACAGCCACATTCGTCGCTATTATTCGATGCTGAAATGAAGAATACTGAAACAACTAATAAACCAAAAAGTTTAATCGCTTTTTTCATCTGCCTTGTTTATTCGGTGCAAATTTTAATGATTTTAGCCTTCATACCATACAAAGGCAATTAATATTAATTTGTAAATCGCACGTTTATATCTTGCATGCAATTATAACACCAGTATGAAAAGTATTTGGCATTTTGTTCTAGGTAGCGCTTTAACTGTTCTAAGCTTTAGTTTCTATGGATGTGGTGGCGACGATAATACCATTCCTGAACCCACATTTGAGAAATCGAAACTCATAACGGGAAGCAGCAATAAACGGTGGGAACTTACCAAAGAAATGTTAGGCAACGCAGATATTACATCGAAATATAGGCCATGTGAGTTAGATAATTTTCATGTGTTTTATGTGCCTTCGACCTATTATATAGATGCTGGGTTTGAGAAATGTTCGCCAATTCCTGAGCCAGATGTGGTTAGGGGTTCTTACACATTTAATAGCGATACTACAGCCATGGATATTGTTTTTCCAGACACCAGCTATACAGCCAGAATTAAGAGTTTAACTTCTTCTGAAATGGTGTGGGAAATTGATGGTTTTGACGGCCTTTATACCAAAACCTTTAAGGCTCTTGACTAAAAGCTCTTCATATCTCTAAACTTTATAGATTGACGACGGCTTAATTCTACTTTTTCGCCATTCTTCAGTTCTAATAACAGGCCACCAGAAAACCAAGGTTGTATTTGGTCAATCCAATTAAGATTTACAATTTGTTGCCTATTTGCTCTAAAGAAATGTTTGGGATCAAGCTTGTCGCCTAAACTGTTCAGAGATTTATGAATTAATGGTTGGTTTTTGTCGAAATGAACCTTTACATAATTGCCCATGCTTTCAAATAGTCTTACTTCGTTGAGGCTCACAAACCAGCATTTTCCTCCATCTTTAACAAAAACCCTGTCACCTACAGAAAGGTACTCAAAAGAGTTGCTTTCTTTTAGTTCTCTTAAATGAGAAATGCTATTAATTGCTTTTTGAACAGATCCAGCCAAACGATCAGCATCTATTGGTTTAACCAAATAGTCTAGCGCGTTAACATCAAAAGCTTTGAGAGCGTGTTCGTCAAAAGCCGTTGCAAAAATTACGTATGGCACGTCAATTAACTCTTCAAGCATTTCAAAACCATCTCTGCCAGGCATTTGTATGTCTAGAAATACCAAATCGGGCTTTTGTTGCTCTATTTTGTCTAAGGCTTCGTCCGCGTTTCCAGCCTCATCAATAATATCAATTTCTTTATGCTCTTTAAGAAGGTCTTTTAATTCTTCGCGTGCAAGTCTTTCATCGTCAACTAAAATGGTTCTAATCATAATTTTGGTACTTTAACTGTGGTAGTTACAAGGTGGTTTTGGCTATTTTGTTCTAAGCTTGCTTCACTGCCAAAAAGTAATTCTAGCCTTCTCTTTGAATTCTCCAAACCATAACCCTTGCCCGTTTCAAAAGAGGTTAAATTGCCAGGATTGGTAATGGTTATATACAATCGTTCATTTTCACATTTAGAAACCACACTTAAAATCCCTCCTTTCGGAATTTTAGAAATGCCATGTTTTATTCCATTTTCCACCAAAGTTTGGATAAGCATTGGTGGAAGTTTATAATCTTTTGAGAGCTCATCGAAATCCATTTCAATATTTAAGCGGTCTTCATACCTAATTTTTTCAAGCTGCAAATAGTCTTTAACCAATTGAATCTCGTCATTAAAAGAGGTTAGACTCTTTTCATCCATGGCAAGCGTCTTTCTAATGATATTTGATAGGTAAGTAATGGCTTCTCTGGCCTTTGCTGGATCCATCTTTACCAAAGCCCGAATGCTATTTAAAGAGTTAAAAATAAAATGTGGATTTAGCTGAGACCGCAAGGTGTTTAAAGTTGCATCTCTAATAATGGCATCTTTTTTAAGTTCTTCTATTTGTGCCTTCTTGTAGTTTCTAAAGTATTGAACGCCAAAGTATAGCATAATCCAAGCACTACTGAGTGCACCCAATCCAACCGAAATGGCAACAGCATCGGCAATTTTCCATTCTTCAGTTAAATCTAATTGCCCCATTACATAGGCCAATGGGGTGTGCAAGGCTAAAATCATTAATGGTAAAAGAAAAATAGATGCTACTAGCCTAATAATTAGCATTTTGCCTTGTAGCTGAAGCCATTTCTTTCTTACTACATATTGCCGGTAAAGGTGGGTTGCAATGAGCCCAGAAAAAACGAAAATGCCTAGGCCGATTTGTGTTTCAACCCGTTCGTTAAAACTTTGCCCAGAGCTTGAATTTAAGGCATTGTATAAGGTAGAAAGTAGCCAGTACAAAAACCAGCCAGATGCCTGAAAAAGCCAATATAATTGATTATTACTCAAGTGATAATTAGCGTAAATTCTACACTACAAAAAAGCACAATTAGCAAGTTTTAAACACCACTTGATTACAAGAAAGGGCTAAAACAAGTTTTGAAGGCACAAATGCACATTTGAGCGAAGTCTCAATATTGCTTAGAAATAGAAATTAAGTATTCGAAAACTATATTGCGCCAACTAATTCAAGGTATAAAAATGATTTTATCAGATCAGGAAATTTTAAAGGAAATAGAAGAAGGATCAATACTTATAGAGCCATTTAGAGAAGAATGTTTAGGCACCAATTCATATGACGTGCATTTGGGAAAGTATTTGGCCACTTATAAAGACCGTGTTTTAGACGCAAGAAAACACAATCAAATTGAAGAATTTGTTATTGAAGAAGAAGGATTTGTGCTCGAGCCCAATACTTTGTATTTAGGCGTAACAGAAGAGTACACAGAAACTCATAAGCACGTTCCTTTTTTAGAAGGAAAATCGAGTGTTGGCCGGCTAGGAATTGATATTCACGCCACTGCTGGAAAAGGCGACGTTGGTTTTTGTAATACTTGGACGTTAGAAATCTCAGTTTCTCAGCCAGTTAGAATTTATGCTGGCATGCCTATTGGCCAGCTAATTTATTTTGATGTGCATGGTGGCATTACCAACTACTATAACCGTAAGAGAAACGCTAAATACATTCAGAGAACCGTAAAACCGGTAGAAAGCATGATGTGGAAGAATGCTTTTTAACCGATCTATAAGTTTTTTTTATGAAATAGTTAGCAAATTTTTGAATTAAAACTCAACAGATTTGTTGGAAAGATTGTTGTAATCAATAACTTTGACAATTGCAGCAAGTAGTACGTTATTTTTTAGTTAGACAGGCGTTAGAATATTTAACCAGTCTGATACTCAATACGAACTACCTCAAGTGTTAACATGAAGAGTACTTTCGATTTTGAAATAAAGCGTTGTCCAATGAAGAAAATTTTTACCTCCTTACTAATTTTCTTGGCTGGTTTTCTCCTAATACCAGACCAAGCCAAAGCCACCCACGTAATGGGTTCAGACATTCAATGGGAATGTTTGGGCGGAGATAAATACCGAATTAAAGTAACCGGTTACCGAGATAGTAATGGTGTTCAACTTAGTAATACCGCAATTAGCTTTAGAGGTGCTTGCTCTGGTATTGCAACATCAACCCAATCAATGAGTGCGGCCAAGGATATTACTCCTGTGTGTCCTGGCCAATGTACTAGATGTAAAAGTCGCGGTTGCAACTTTGCATATGGTATAGAAGCCCGTGAGTTAGTTACAACTATTGACGTGAGCCAATTTAAGAAACAAGGTTGCTGCGAAATAACCATTAGCTGGGCTCAGTGTTGTAGAAATGGTGCCATTACCACTGGTGCCGCAAACCAAAACTTTTATGTTGAAGCTAAATTGAATATTTGCCAAACACCATGTGATAACTCTCCCACATTCACTGGTGACCCGTTGGCAATTATATGTTTAGGCCGTGATTTTATTTACAACCAAGGTGCTCAGGACAAAGATGTTGATCCAAAAACTGGCTCTCAGGCAGATTCACTTGTTTACAGCCTTTCAGACCCGTTAACTGCTTCGGGCTCAAAAACATCTTGGACATCACCTTATTCGGCTCAACAACCACTAAAGTATTTGGGTTTTCCAAAAACAGACTATCGAATAGATCAATTTCCTTTTGGCTTTCACCTAGACTCCACAACTGGAGACCTTTTGTTTAGACCTATGTCTATTCAACAAACGGTGCTTACCATTCAAATAGAACAGTTTAGAAATGGCAAAAGAATTGGAGTTACTCGTAGAGATATTCAGGTGGTGGTTATTAAATGCCCAGACAATACACCACCAGTAATTTCTGGTATAAATTGTAGTAAACCTGTGGCAGCTAACTTTAAAACTGAAGCATGCGCCAACGAAAGACTTTGTTTCACAGTTTGTACTTCAGATAAAGATAGAGATGACACCGTAACTATTGGTTGGAATGCTGGTATTCCTGGTGCCACTTTTACTGTAGTTAATCCCGGTGCTAAAAGAGAAAATGGACGTTTTTGTTGGACGCCAACCGAAGCACACGCCAATCAAAAACCACCAGTTTTCCGTTTTGTAGTAAATGCTAAAGACAATGCATGTCCGGTAAATGGTTTTGCAGGTAGAACCTTTACCATTAGAGTAAAGCTTCCGCCAAAAGCAGTTTACGATACCTTACTTGCTGATTGTGGAGTGGCTGAGTTTAGAGCCGAAAGGAGAGGAACCGTAGGTATAGGCCAGTATTTATGGGCGCTTGATGGTAAACTCTTCCCAAGAAAAGGCGGCATGGCTGACACGTTAATACATAAGTTTAAAACGCCAGGAAAGAAACCGTTTTCACTAGTTCTTGTTGGTTCAAATGGTTGCAATGTTACCTTAGAAGACACAATGACCATTCCTGAATATGTTAACGTAGAAGGGTTTAGAGACACAACTGTTTGCGCTGGCACAGAGTTAAAATTTACCACTTTAGTAAGATATAACGTTGGAAAATACAAGTTAGGCTGGGCTACTGATGATGGTACAACCACCTTAGCTGGAAACGTAAGCAGTTTAACTTATAAGTTCGGAACCGAAAGCAAAGACATTATTATTTCGATTGAAGATTCGGTTTGTGAAAACAGCGATACGCTGAATATTACCATTAACAATCCACCAAAATTGGATTTGGGTAATACACAACGTATTTGTTTTTATGATGATCATGAGTTTATTCCACTCTTAACTCCGGTTGATACAAATAATAGAGATCAATTCGGGCAACGTATACCCGATACAGACACCAATTATAGATTTGCTTGGTATAAGAATAACTTAAAAAGTTTGGTAGGAATTTATCCTACTTACACCGCCAGAGATAGCGCAAAATATTATTTGCAAGTGTTTGATTCATTAGGTTGCGGCGCAATTGACAGTGTTGATCTACGAGTTAACCCAGAGAGAAATTGGCAGCCAAAACCAACTACTATATGTATTGGAGACACTGCTAAGCTCAAGGTAAATGAGCGATCGGCAACAAGTAAATTTTTCTGGTTTGAGCCAGCTATTGATAGAAAAATTGCTGATTCAGCGGCAATGCCTGGAGTAACCAAGGTTTACTCAACAGCAGATTCAATCATTCCAACAAATCCGTTACCGTATCAAGATACAAGCTACGGAATTAGATGGATGGAAACCATTGGTGGAGTTACATGTACAGAATATCATATTGTAGATATAAAAGTGAACCCGCTACCAGTGGTTGATGTACTGCCATTACCGCCTCTTTGTGAAGATTATGGAAAGCTTGATTTGAGAACATATTGCTCGCCAGCTCACTTTACAGGTAAAGGTGGAGTGTGGACAGATGATGATCCGAACTTAGAAAAAGTTACAAAAAGTGGCAATAATTATCGATTTGATTCTGAAGTAGCAGGTGCAGATGGTGAGAAAACAAAACAACACAAACTATATTATACTTATAAAGACGTTAACGGTTGCATTAATATAGATTCTGGTGTTATTAACGTAAAACCATTGCCAGTGCTTGAGCTTACTGAAGAAAGCACAACTATGTGTAATAACGAAGACCCAAGAAATTTGGATCAATATGTAGTAAAAGAAAAAGGTGGCAAGTGGAGCTGGCCTAATCAACAATCTGGTTTAACATCTGTTTACCAATCTGATTTGAATGGAGATGGAATTGTTGAATGGGTTTTTGATGTAACTGGCGTAAGAGAAGGAAAGAAAACATTGCAGTATTACTACAAGAATAAAATAACAGAATGTGAGCAAACCATTGAGTTTATTATTGATGTAATTAAAGTGCCTGAAGTTGACGCTGGAGACTATGATTCAGTTTGTGTAAATGCAGCACCTTTTAGCTTAAATAAATCAAGGGTAGATTTTGCTCTTTACTCGGGTCCTGCAGGTAAATGGACATACAATGGTACCGATAATGCACAGAGTTTAGAATTAGATAACAACTTAATAGATCCTTCATTATACACGGTAACCGAAGATCCTGATTACCACTATTTTACTTATCGCTATACTGTGCCAGGATCAAATTGTTGGGCTGAAGACCAAACTAAGTTTAGAGTTAATAAA
>JAGQWA010000410.1 GCA_020437725.1 Bacteroidota bacterium
TAGGTTGGCCTGTTGAGCCAATTATAGGTGGCGTTTTCAAAGTAGGTGGCTATAATGGTTAGGCTGTCGTTTTTGCACAGTTCTGTTTCAAAGTTTTTTAAACTACCTTCTTCTAAGTAGCGTATTTGTTCAAAAAGGAAACTGATGCAGTTTTTAATATTATAGTCGATGCTAAAATAGTAAGTGCCAGTGTCTTTAAAAACAATAATTGGAGCCAGATAATTATCTCGATATACTGTAGCATTTGGCGCATCTAAATTGTAATTATCAAACTTTCCCTTACTTAAATCAAGCCGCAGAGAATCTGAGCAAATTAATGGAGGAATATCAATGCCAAGTGCAGGAGAAATGTCAGTTACGTAAAAGGAATCGAACATGTAGCAATCTAGAAATTCTAGTTTTACCCAATGCCAACCCGCATTAGCTGGTTGATGCACCACATGGTTTCTATCTACTAATTGCCAATCGCCATTTATTTGCCAATCGTAAACTGCATCATTAATAAACTTGGTTTCGAACTCAACCATGCCTTGTTTGCAAGATTCAAACGAGTCTATGCCGAGCGAAAAACTGTCAGAAACAATTCTTACTGTTTTGGTAACGCTGTCTTTGCAGTTGCCATCAAACACCACCAACTTAACATTATAGCGACCGGTATCAGGAAATTGATGCAAATAACTCCACTGATTGGTAAGAATTACACTATCAACATACCATTTATAGTTGGTGCCGTTGCTTACAAAACTTTCCAAAAGAACGCGTTTACTGCACCAAGGGTTAGGGGCATAAAAGTCTGCACCAATGGTGTTGTTGCATCGTACCACATTAAACTGATAATCGCGATAGGTGGTACTTATTAGGCTATCGTTTCGGTATTCTTCAACCGCAATACCAAATACAAATTGTCCAAGAATTCTCGGCGTAAGTACCAACCGTCCATTGTGTTCATTCAAGAAAATGGAGTCTTTTACGATAATGGGTACACTGTCAGAGTAGCCTTTGCGCCAAATTACTTCACTATACTTGGTAGGTGTTTTTGGTCGTGGCGATAAAGAAGTACCACCATCAAAAGGGGTATGAAGCCGGTAGAACAATGAATCGCCGTCAGGGTCGGTGGCAGAATGATCAAAGTACAATACTTCGTTTAAGCACAAATAGTTAGGTGGTAGTTTATTAAATCTTGGATTGGAGTTGTGCGTAATGGTTGAATTCATTTCAGGAATATGAGCGGTGTAGGTGGCACCTGTACTATCAGGGCCTTGTATATTTAGAATGGTTCCATTTCTACAACAACGTTGAAAAACTACATCATAACCACCTTTTATGGGCGGTAGCACAAAAAAGGTGTCGTACAAATACATGTCAACACATACATTTCCGTAAGAAGTTACGCAGGTGTAATTGGTTTCGTTGAGCCTAATTGGCATGCTTCTACGCACTACAGCTTGGGTTACAAACGTGTCGCTATTAAGAATGGAAATGTAGGCATACTTATCATCTGCAATTGCGCCAGGAATGCCATTTACGCAGTCAACATAATACTGCATTCTCACCTTAAAGGAGTCGTTGCCCAGATAATCATAAACCATTTCGCCACCCACAATATGGGATGCAAAACTTTTAAATGAGCCAAGTGCAAACGCTATGAGTAGGAGGTAGCGCATTATGAGGGAAGGTACGGCCAAACCCTAAAGCGAGTTTGCTAAAAAAGACAGAAAAATTTGAAAATGGAATTTTAATTCATGAAGCTTCTGAATTAAATAATATTTTAGACATTCTTACTTAGGTAGTTCTTAATTTGCCTTTTCCGATTTGTATATTCGATTTAGATAGTTGATATGGAGATAGCTGTCTTTTACTATTAACAATAACGAAAAATGAAAATAAAATCGAAAAGAAAACTAAAATATAATTTGGATAGTTATAAAATTTTATGCAATTTGGCATTATTCAAACAACTATTTTAAAGACGGTTAAATATGAAATCATTTAGTTCTTCTCTCTCTCTCTCTCTCTCTCTCTCTCTCTTAAAGGCAGATTTTTACAACGCATCTTTACAATAGTGCTGTTGTTTGTGGCATTCTTGCCAATTAATTCATTTTCTCAAGTAAAAGTAAACAGCACAGGTTTAACCATGGTGGGTCCTTTATGGCCAAAAAATGATTTGTTGAACCATGCCAACATCAATACAAGTCTTTGGGTAAATGGGTATAAGGCTCAAAATTGGGGCAGAGCATCATGGACAACAATTTGCAGGCCATATACTTCCGCATGGACAGTAAGGGCTAATTATAAATTTTTACCAAATGGGCCACAACCTTATTATGCAAGAACAAGAGATGTATTCTATGTTAGAGGCGACGGAATGGTTTGTTCAGAAAGAGGATTCTATACTTATTCTGACTCATCATTAAAAACAGATATTAGCAATATTGATAGTGCAATTGCTACCTTAAAGTTATTGCAAGGTGTGAGTTATAAGTATAAACTTGATCTTGATACGAATATATTTGACTCTATTACAGTTAACAACAGTTATGATAGGTTGGGTTTTATCGCACAAGATGTGCAGAGTATTCTGCCTGGAATAGTTGATGTCTCTATTGATAGTTCCGATACATCTACCAATTATGCTATAAGCTACTCAGATTTAATTCCGTTATTGGTAGAAGGGATAAAAGAGCAACAAGACATGATTGATGATCTGGAGTCAATAGTTGCTGATTTAGTATCTCAGGTGGAAAATTGTTGCGAGACTTCTTTTGCGCAAGAGCCAAACCAAAATGGAAATGATAATCAAACTTCGGGGAATAATTATGCTGCAAGTGAATTTGTGGGTGGGCCAGAATTGGCACAAAATCATCCAAATCCATTTAGCCAAAGTACCACTATAACCTGCCATATTCCGAATGCAGTTGGAACCACGGCTGAAATAATGATACCTGATTTAAATGGTGGTGAAATTGCCCGATACCCAATAATTAACATTGATGGAAACGGAATGGGTAGTGTAGTGATTGATGGAAACACCTTAAACGCTGGAATGTATAATCATACACTTCTGGTAAATAATCAGATTATTGATACCAAGAAAATGATTCTTACTAAATAAT
>JAGQWA010000411.1 GCA_020437725.1 Bacteroidota bacterium
GATTTTAAGTCCTGCGTGTCTACCAATTCCACCACCCGGGCAGAAACTCTTCAATAAAGAATACCATTTAAACAACAATCGCGAGCTAGTACTCGCGATTGCCATTTATTGAGCGAGAGACGAGATTCGAACTCGCGACCCCAACCTTGGCAAGGTTGTGCTCTACCAGCTGAGCTACTCTCGCTTTTCAGTATGTTGCTTTTGAAACCTGCTGTTCCTTTTTTGCGGTGGCAAATGTAGTGTTTAGTTGCAATTATGAACTATACTTTACCCAAAGATTTTTACCTTTTTTCTATTCGCTTGAAATTGAATTAGATGACAGCAATAAAAACATGAAGGGAAAGAACGAAACCCCTATTTGTCGTTCCAAAAGGGCTTCAAAATTCATAGCTACAAAACTCAAAACCACAAAAAGCACAAACAACAACGACAGCTTTTTAAACCGAAGAAATGGAATTGCCCAGAATAGCACAAAAAGCACTAGCCCAAGTGTTCCGGTTATCACCATAAAATTAAGAAACTGATTGTGCGGGTTTATTTGATTTTCAGGCAATAACTTGGCGTCTAAATCGTCATAAGCTTGAATAATTGCAGATCTTAAATTGCCCATTCCAACTCCAGAAACAGGATTTTCTGTAAATACCAACCAGCCAGCTTGAATAGCCTTTACGCGCATTCCGCCGGAGTGATAATTGGCATTTCCACCTGCTAATACATGCTTTAAATCTTTTACCGTATTATCATACCTATTGTTAAGTGATGGGATGTAGGCTACTGCCAAAATCACCGCCAAGGCAATACCAATTCCACCTATTATGCCATGTTTCCAATAGCCCTTTTTAAACACACTCCAAGCAAGCAAAAACAGCCCAGCCGCGTAAAGAGCCACCAAGCCTGTTCTAGCGGTTAGAATATGAATGAAGATGAAATTGAATGCAGCCAGTAGAATAAGCAACGTGCGATAAACACCTTTTTTTTGAACAGCCAAATAACCTGCCGATAAAATTGAAAACGCCAGTAAATAACTAAATGGAATATGCCAAAATCCATTAATTATCGGAATGGGCTTTGAATGCTTAATCATTTCATTCATCTCTTCATAGTGCATGAAATAATTACCAACGCTCAAAGCTGCAGTTATGAAAGCCGATATGGCAAAAATCCAAAGGAGTGGCATGAGCCATTTTTTTTTAGGTTGCAAACCAATAAAACCAACAGTTACAATAAGCCAACTTGCTTTTATACGCAAATTGTGCATGTATTCTTCTTGGTTTGGTTCTGCCCATAAATAGCTTGTGGCCATTAAAACATAAAGCAAAATACCCACCCAATGCAAGGGTTTTGGCCATAAAAACTTTTTAGATTCTATGGTTCTAATTAGGTAAGAGAATCCAACTAACACAACGCTGATGGTCATTAACGCGTTCGATGTAAACACACCAATTAGCAGCGCAAAGGCACCCGCCAAAAATGTTCTACTAGACCATGATTCTTCTAAGAATAAATCTGAGAATTCAGACTTGATATTTTGAATAACTGTCAATTAAATATCTTCTGTGGCATAAATAATTCGCACACGAAAGTAATTATCATTTACCCCCAATTTTTTAGCTGCCGATTCTGATACTATTAAGATAACGTCTTTATTCTCTGCATTTACAATTGGGCCGGCCACACGCACATAACTCACTTTTTGGTTATTGAGATTAAGCACGCGAATTACAGTTCCTGGTTTGGCACCATTGTATAGCGCAAAGGCTTTGGTATTGGCTAACGAACCATTGGGTTTCCAAGTGGCAAGACCTTCTTTTTGAACGTCTTTCCAAACCACTTTAGCAGTATCTGGTTTTGCGGTAGCCGTGGCGATTTGCTCCACACTGTCTTTTCCGTTTAAAATCTGCTCTACCACTTTTGGATCGTCAGGTTTATCATCTACAATTGGTTCTTTTCTAAAACCTATTATGAGCTTATCTCCTTCGCTAATGGCACTTGATTTTAGGTTGTTCCATTTCTTCAATTCATCAACCGTAAACTGGCATTGCTCTAGTTTGGAAATGGCATAAAGTGTTTGGCCTAACTTGGCTTTGTAATAAATCACGTTATCATTTGGCCCAGCTGGTTTCGCCAATCCATCGTCTTTTAATTGCTGAATTTTAGCGGCTTCTTCTTTCTCTTTGGCGCGTTTTCTTATTAGCCAATCACCTTGTTTCATATTGTATTTAGTGGTGATGAACACGTATTGGTCAACCTTTAAGCCGTTCGCTTTTACATCAGGATTGAAGGCGTAAAGCGAGTCAACTTCAATTCCGTAGCGCTTGCTAATGCTATAAACACTCTCCTTGGCTTCAACTTTATGCACAATGAACACGCGCTTGGTACTCTCAAAAATTTTGAGATCAACTGAATCCATTAAGGCAAAGCCTGAAATTGGTGCAAAAACCATAAATGTAAATATGGAAAGTAGGGCTAAACGCATGGCTGTACTTGCAGTTTGGGTATATAACGTAAGGCAAAGCTAGATTTGCACACACAGGCCAAATGGCCATTTTATCCACCTATGGTTCTTAAATGAGTTCAATAAGCAAAGAAGAAATAATACAGGCTACCAAAAATTGGCTCAAGAACGTGGTTATTGGGCTCAACTTCTGCCCTTTTGCCGCTAAACCCTTTCTCGAAAACAAGGTAAGAATAGCCATTATCGACCACGATTTGCACATTACCAACCTCGCTGATGAATTTGAATTACTAGCGACCGATAAGTCAATTGAAACCACACTTTTGGTTTATCCTAACCATTTTGCTGACTTCATGGATTATTTAGATTGGCTTGAAGAAGCACAGAACAAATTATCTGATTGGGATTTTGAAGGCGAATTTCAACTAGCTAGTTTTCATCCAAATTATTTGTTTGACGGAGGCCTGGAAAATGACCCTGCCAATTACACCAATCGGAGTCCATACCCTATGCTTCACATAATAAGAGAAGCCTCTTTAGAACAAGCTATTAAACACCATCCAGACCCAGATGGCATTCCGATGCGCAATATTGAGAAAGCCAGAAGCTTAGGGTTGGAGAAAATGAGAATG
>JAGQWA010000412.1 GCA_020437725.1 Bacteroidota bacterium
TTTGGTAATCTTCTGAAATAGAATTTGGTTTTAGTTTAAACAACAAATTTTCCATTCTCACCAGCTCAACATCCACTTCAATATTGCTTACATCAACAATATGTTTGTTTTTGTCGCATGAAAATAATACCCAAATAGGGCAAAAAATTAGACATATTTTTAGGTATGTTTGCCTCATATACTTCTTAAAAATAAGGAGATTAAAATGGTATTCAAAATTATGAAAAAGGCAACGCTACTTCTCATTTTAACCACATTTGGAATTTCAGCTTTTGCGCAAAACTTTAAGTTAGGCCTAAACGCAAGCCCAAATATTGGTTGGCTTTCTTCAACCGACAACGATATAGACGATGACTTTGATTACACCTTAAACGGTTCTCCAGCTAAAATAGGAATTGGTTACGGTTTAATGTTTGAATATGGTTTTACTGATAACTATTTGGTAAACGTAAACGTTAATCACCTAATGACTGGTGGAAAGTTTGAAGCCACTCATCTAAAACCTTCTGAATTAACACAACCAAACGCTGGCAATGATGCAAGCGTTTATTTCGCCACAAAATATAGTCCGGTGCGTTTAAACTATTTATACATTCCAGCAACTTTAAGGCTTAAAACCAACGAAATAGGCTATATGAAATATTTTGGAAATATTGGTTTTGCTGGCGCATTTAACCTTGGAAGCAAAACTGATATTACCTTAAGTTATTTTGAATACGATAGTGAATTAGACGCGGTTAATACCAAAACCGACATTGAAAAACCAAACCTTAAGTTTCAACCCAAATTTATGGGAACATACTTTGTTGTAGGTGGAGGTGGCCAATATAGCATGGGCGAAAACATAGCCTTGCATTTTGGTTTAGATGTTAATGTTGGCCTAGGTGGTGTTGTTTCTCGAAGAGAATATGAAACCTATTCTAATCTAGCCGAAAATGCTACCATAAAAAATTCATTTGTGGCTTTAAACATAGGTATCTTTTTATAGTAGATGAAAATTGCACTAGCTCAGCTTAATTATCACACAGGCAATTTTGCGGCTAATACTCAAAAAATAATTGAAACCATCAACTCGGTCATAAACAAGGCCGATTTGGTGGTTTTTTCAGAATTAGCCATTTGTGGCTATCCACCTAGAGACTTTCTTGAGTTCGAAGATTTTTTACTTGAATGTGAATCTAGCCTCGAGCAAATAGCATCAGTTTGCAAAGGAATTTCAGCGATTGTAGGCGCTCCTTCAAGAAACAATGCACCAAAAGGTAAAAATCTCTATAACAGTGCTTATCTCCTAGTTAATGGAAAAGTGGAGAAAGTAGTTTCTAAAACGCTTCTCCCTACCTACGATATTTTTGATGAGAACCGCTATTTTGAGCCTAATACTCAGTTTGAATGCATAGAAATTGCCGGTAAAAAAGTGGCACTTACCATTTGCGAAGACCTTTGGAATGTTGACGATTCGCCACTTTATGTAATAAATCCTATGGACGAATTGGTAAAACATCATCCAGATTTAATGATCAACATTGCTGCTTCGCCCTATTCAAATGTTCAACAAGCTCAGCGCAGCAATATTTTAAGGGCCAATTGCCATCGTTATAATCTACCCTTGGTTTATGTAAACCATGTAGGCGCACAAACAGAACTCATTTTTGATGGTGATTCGCAGTATATAAATGCCCATGGTGAAACCTGCACAAGACTCACATCTTTCAAAGAACAAGTAGAAATTATTGATACAGAAAATTCAAATTCAGTTGAAGACAAGCCACTGCATGATGAACTAGCCAATGTTCACAAAGCTTTGGTTCTTGGAATAAGAGACTATTTCAATAAGCTTGGACTTAAAAAGGCCATTTTAGGCCTTAGCGGCGGAATTGACAGTGCAGTTGTTGTTGCACTTGCAGCAGAAGCTTTGGGTGCTGAGAATGTATTGGCAGTTTTAATGCCTAGTCAGTACACAGCCAATGAATCTGTGGTTGAAGCTATTAACCTTGCCAAAAACCTTGGTTGTCAGCACAAAATCATCAGTATTCAAGAATTGCAACAAGCTTTCTTGCAAACGCTAAATCCTTTGTTTGAAGGCAAACCTGAAGACGTTACCGAAGAAAACCTACAAGCCCGAACACGTGGTGTTTTACTTATGGGTTTAAGTAACAAGCACGGATTTATTCTGCTAAACACCACCAACAAAAGCGAAATGGCTGTTGGTTATGGAACCCTTTATGGTGATTTATGTGGTGGATTAAGTGTTATTGGCGATGTTTATAAAACCGACGTTTTTAGATTGGCTAGATACATTAATCGAGATCGAGAAATTATACCAGAATTCATTATCACTCGCCCACCTTCTGCCGAGTTAAAAGCAGACCAACAAGATACCGATTCGCTCCCACCTTATCATATTCTAGACCCATTGTTAAAAGGTTATGTAGAAGACCGAAAAGGCCCAAAAGAACTTATTGCTGAAGGTTTTGACGAAGCATTGGTAAAGCGTATTCTGCGCATGGTAAACATGAACGAATGGAAACGCCACCAAACTGCTCCTATTCTCCGCGTTTCTAAAAAAGCCTTTGGTATGGGCAGGAGAATGCCAATTGTGGCGAAATATCTCGGATAGCATCGTTCTCCATTTTGAAAAATAGTTTTTGCAGTTTCTAGTTTAGAGTTTCTAGTCTGAAGTCGTATATGTCTAATGTCCAAAGTGGTCATTTCGCGCTTGCGAGAAATTTGATGACATACATCTTTAAATGAGTTCAAAGATTGAAATTCAAAGTTTAAAGGAAACAGAATTCAAAGCTACCACTCGCGATGCTCCGCGTCGTTACAAACTATCAAGCGATGTTCTGCGCCGCTATTGCATTGCATGGTCGAGTGACTGGAAGTCACTCGCTTCTGATTGATTTGCTACGACGATGAGAAGCGATTGAATTCATTCAATCGAAACCAGTCAGCACCACCATTTCTTACGCCGAATTTTAATTCGGGGCCGCCAGTAAACACTACCCCAACTTCTTCAGAGCCATTTCACTTACTGTTTTACCTATTGAAAGCGAACTTGTTGCAGCTGGTGATGGCGC
>JAGQWA010000413.1 GCA_020437725.1 Bacteroidota bacterium
AATGGTTCCAGATTTACCACCTAGCTCATTTAAAGCTTGCTCAAATAATTCGTTGGCACTAATTTCTTCTGAAGCACTGGCTTCAACTTGCTTTACATTAACTGTTCTGGTTGTAGAGAATTTTCTTTGCGAAAGGCCTGCTTTTTCCCATTGGTACCTAAACGCATCAGGAATGTCTTGAGCCATTGTGGTCTTCACAAAGAAGAGAATGAGTAATGTTGATAGTTGTAGAAGTCTTCGTCCCATAATCGCGCCATTTTTAATTGATAGGACGAATGTGCTATATCTGTCGGTGAATTACAAAATATTGTAGATTAAATTCATTTAATCTTCGACGAAATAATTTTAAAATGTTTCACATTCCGCACATAAAGGCAACTCCTTTTTTCTGTTCTTTAGCAGCAAATACAAGTATTTGCGGCGTTCTTCACCATTGCAAACATCTAAGAGAGACTGTTTATTCAAATTTCCAACCACACCCTTTGAGTTTAAATCATTACAACAAACGGTAACGTCACCATTTGGTAAAAGCACCATCTGGTGCATAAGCATTCCACAGCCCATTTTATGGTTCTTTTCTTTAACTAAACCCGCTTCTATATCGCCAGCCCAATTGTGAGCACGGCGCAGCTCTTTATGGTCCATCAAATCCAAAAGCTCTAAAAACTCTGGGTGCATCCAACTGGTATTTAATGGCTTATCGTCGTCAACAATGGTAATGCTACTCACCTTTACTTTTCTCTGCCTTTTGTTATTCAATTCGCAAAAGGTTTTCACATTCTGGTTAAACACCTTCCATTTGGCATTTACGCGCAGTTCTTCAAAACGTTCAGGAGTTCCGCCATCAAGACTTAACCTTAAATGGTCTAGCACATCCATTTCTAGCAGTTGGGCAGATAGTTTTTCTCTAAGCAGCATTCCATTGGTAACCATCCATATCTCTGGGAAGTGCTTTTTCTCCCTTTGAGCGCGTTTCTTATATTCTGCAATCAGTTCAAAAAGCTCAAGACGCTTTGGGTGCAATAAAGTCTCTCCGCCGTTATAAAGGTTAAGCACTTGAACCTTAGAAAAATGCGGGTCGTTTAGCAACGTGTCGAGCAAATTCTGTAAAAGCTCCACGCTCATAAGTGTTTTGGGTTTTTCATGATCCAAACCACAGAATTGGCATCGAAGATTGCAAGCACTCGAAAACTCAACATTCACTTCTCTGATGGAAGATTTATTGGGTGCTAGTTTCCAATTGTAATAGTATTGATATTCCCACCAATATTGAAGACCCTGCAGCGTTTCTAAACCTTTCCAGATAAAAGGCTTTTTGTAGAAATAGTGCTTTAGTTGGTCTCTTAGGGCAATGTACATTGCAGGCGGAATTAGGCTACGATATTAACAAGCGACTGTACTCTCTTCGATGACCAAGGTCATTCAATCAGTTTTAATTAATAGACGGGAAAGAGCTCGTTGATCTTGACTTGCATTTCAGCAATTCCTTTCTCTACTTCTGGCTTTAAATGATCTGGAATTTTGTTCCACTTGCTCATTCTGTTTTCAAATGCCGCTGGCAAATGGGGTTTCAGTGGTTCAAAATCTATGTTGCGGTGCTCACATATTTGCCTAAAAATGCCTTCTGGGTCAGAACACAAATTCTCGTACCTAATGGTTAGCAAATTGGGATGGCCATGCCAATGCTCAAAATAGTATTCCATACACCGAGCCCAAAAACCTGCTCTGTTAATTAGGTGTTGCTGTGGGGTATTGCTTCTAAGCCAATAATCTTTTGACGAAACCTGACTTCTTCCATCTCTAATTACAAAAAGAAACTTGGTATCATCTTCAGCAAAAGCATTCTGCATTAAATCTGAAAAGAACAACAACCAAGGGTTTTTGAGTAGCAGAAATTGCTTTTCGTTCTTTCCGTATTTGCCAATAAATCGCTTTCTAAATTCTGCTAGTTTTTCTGGGTTGAAATCAGGCTCAGGATAATTGGCAAAACCGTTTTTGAGCACATCTTCATACTCACCAAACTCTGGAAAATCGGCATCCATTTTCCAAAGGATTTTTCTAACGGTTCGATCTTCTAAATTGGGTTTAAATCGGGCTCGTTTTAATTGCAAGTCAGGGTGCTTTCGCAATACATCAACCAACAGCGTAGTTCCCGAATTCCAATGACCAACAATAAAAAACGCTTTCATATTTAGTGCTGCAAAGAACGCGGCTTCTAGATAAATGAAAGCGCTTTTGGTTGAATTATTGATCGCCTTTGATAATGCTAAAACTTTCCTAGTTTTAAGCTAAGGCTGTATTGTGTTCCATCTAAAAAAGTGGATTTGGTATTGGGTAGATTCAACCCTTCAGTGAACATATAATGAGCGCCACCGCCAATTCTAAACCACTTGGTAACGTTCATTTCAAGCTGAACTCCACCGTTGAAAGCCCAAAACATATCGCGGTCGAGCCAATTATAGCCATTGCTTCTTTCTCTAAAAACAGCCACACCCGGGCCAACCATTAACGGGAAGGTTACATGAACCGGTTGAATAGGAAACAAGGTGGGTTCTATAATTAAACCACCAAATCCGCTTTCCATATAAAGGTCTTCACCTTCTAAAATCCAATCGCGCAGAACGGCATTGTTTATAAGGCCATAACCACCCATTCCAACAAACAAATAATTGTTGAAAGTAAAACCGCCACGGCCACCACTGTAGAACGATTCTTCGCCATTTATTCTGGTAAAAAAGTTATCGTAAGCCAGATTAAAACCAATTCTGGTGTTTTTGGTGATGAGCGTTTTAATGGTGTCTCGTTCTTCTACTACATTGGCAAAAGATGGCACACTTAGGCCAATGGCCAATATTATTAGAGCTATGTTTTTCATGATAAGTTTATTTGATGGTTAGGTTAACGTCAGTGTCTTCTCCAAAAATTTCAAGACTTGATGAAGGGCTTTTATTGGTTCCCATGGTTCCGTAAAATGTCTTGGTGTTTTCGTCAGTTGTTTTTTCTTCTATTTTACCAGTGTTTTGCGGATAAGCGAAATCTCCCTTTTCCAAATGAATATCCAATTGAAATGCACTGC
>JAGQWA010000414.1 GCA_020437725.1 Bacteroidota bacterium
TTCAACCGAACAATCGGTTTACTCTTGCGGCATGCCTTTGCCCATAGAACAAGCTGGATTGCTAGTGCCATGTTATATGGGCGAGTCTATTTCTAGACCCATTAATTACGGCACCCTTCTCTATGATTTTGCAGACTTACAAGAGCAACCTAAAACCATCAATATCAACGAACGAGAATTGGGCGGCTATGTGTGGTATTTTACCGCATTTGGAAAGCTAGACACTAAGTATTGGTTGGTGGGCTATGTGGCGCCTGATTATGATCCAAGAAGCAATAGCGAAGTTCAATTGTTTGCCTGCCAATACAATAGCAAAAACAGAAGGGCAGAAGTAATTAAAAAATGGCCCCATTCATTCCTAGAAATTGAATCTGAACCTTTAATAATTGTAAAGCCCAATAATGCATTGGTAATTGTGCAACGCGAGCGTGAAATATTGGCCGGCGCTACATTATTAAATAAATCGCAGCCCTATTTCTTGGTGAGCTTTATTAACCAAAACATTGAAATGGAATGGGAAACCAAAGTGCAGTTTAATGAGAAATCGGTTAATCCTATTCACCTAACATCCACGGCCGACGGTGGTTATCTTATAGTAGGAAATTGCAATGTAACCTACCAAGGAATTGACAGAAGCTTTATTACCAAACTGGCCCCCGATGGCAAAATTATTTTCAGCAAGTTATTAGATGAAGCCAGCGATTTAAGCGTTACTTCTTGCCTAGAAAAGAGCAATGGAGATATTGTGTTAATGGGCAACACCACTCAGTTTTCGCAAATGAGAATGACTGCATTGCTAGTGCTTGATGGCAACGGAAACTTGCAATAATGCTCCAAAAAAAGAGCTTCATAGCAAAGCCCCTTTTCAAATAATCAAAACTCAACCTGACCTATTAATGCCCTATACGTCAGCTCCTTTTAGCATTTTATTCCAATACAAATAAGGTAAACCATATTTTTTGAGCATCCATAATCGCCAATGTTCTTTATCACTGTTAAATACTCCCATGCGCTTTAGCTTAGGGTCTGGTATAAAGTTTTGGTCGTAGTCAAATTCAGCCAATACCATTTTGCCATAGCCAGTTACCAATGGGCATGAAGAATAGCCATTATAAGAGTTGTTGCTCACTTCTTTTTGGTCCATTAGGCTCATTAGGTTTTCAACCACAACTGGTACTTGCTTTCTAATAGCCGCACCTGTTTTTGCGGTTGGCAGGGCAGCTACATCACCCAATCCAAAAATGTTAGGGTATTGGTTGTGTTGCATGGTGTGGAGATCTACATTTAGCCAGCCCCCTTCATTAGAAAGGTTAGAGTCTCTCACAAATTTTGGTGCTGCTTGTGGCGGGGCCAAGTGCAACATATCGAAAGGAATTTCAATGTCTGTATCGCCTGTCATTTTCTCGCCAAGTGGGTTTTCTTCATTTATTACACAGCGGTTTTCGCCTGTAGCTGAATGATGAAAATGAACTATTCGGTTGTCAACGTCAATTCTGGTTGGTGCATAAAATGGTTTAAAGTGAATTCCGTAGCGAGAAAGCACTTTTTCTAGCGTAACCTTAATGGGTTTTACCCCAAAAATTACCGAACCAGGCGTTGCAAAAATTACGTTGGTTTTATCGGCTAATCCGTTCTTTTTGAAATAATCAGCAGCTAAATAGGCTATTTTTTGTGGGGCGCCACCACACTTAATTGGTGTGGTTGGTTGGGTAAAAAGCGCATTTCCACCCTTAAAGCTTTTAATGGTTTCCCAAGTTTTTTTCGGGTCTATATAATTAGTAACCGCAACTCCTTTTTCTAACGCTTCTGGTAAACCTTCTATCATAGATGGTTCCATAACCAATCCTGGTGCTACCACAAGGAAATTGTAATTGAAGTCTCCACTTTTTTCGGTTGAAACTTGGTTGTTGTCAGCATCAAATTCCGTGGCTTTGTCTTGAATCCAATCTACACCACTTGGCATTAAACTGGCCATGGGTCTGGCGGTTTTGTCAAAATCATAGGTTCCAGCGCCAACCAGAGTCCAGGCAGGTTGGTAGTAATGTGTTTTAGCAGGTTCAATAATGCCCACTTTTACATTAGGTCTTTCTTTTCGAAATTTTGCAGCGACCATAATGCCCGCCGTTCCGCCGCCAATAATTAATAAATCAAAATGTTTGTTCATTGCGAATGAATTAGTTTAGAAAATTGGCTAGCAGAACTAAAATGCACTGTGAGTAAATGCTTACTTACCCTAGAATTATACCTTCAATTATTACTTAGCCTGTAAAGCGAATATGCTAAGTACTTGAATGTAAGCATGGTGACAATTGTTACAATTGTGTGTGCTTGACTGTGGAGTATTTATTGAGAACCTTGGCAGCTTAGTGTATTATGGATTGCTAAATTCCCAATCTGGATAAGCAAAGTGTAATGGCAATTGTCATTTTTGAGCTGCATTTACTAACTCTAAAAAAGATGGATTCTTTGTTGTGGCAACCAAATGATTCTGGCCCTATTTATAAGGAGACTTTTGCAGGCCACTGGCCAATAATTGAGCCCTTTAATACAGCCAGCAATTTGGTGTTTTTGGCCATTGTTATCTATTGGTCTTTCAAGGTTTTCAAAAACGTAAGGCAACAACAGTTTTTGGCATTTGCAACACCTGTTTTATTCATTGGTTTTGTAGGGGGAACGCTTTATCATGGCACACGCTCTCACGAAGTTTGGTTGCTAATGGATTGGTTACCTATTGCCATTTTAACCATGGCAGTGTCTATTCATTTCCAGGTTAAGAATAAATATCCCATTTGGTTGGTGTTGCTCATTTCAACATTTCCATTTTTGGTGGGTTTTCTGGTTTATGCCCAACTCAATATTCCAGATAAATGGGCAAGTGCCATTGGCTACTCAAACATGGGTTTGGTAATTCTGGGCCCCATTATTCACCATCTCTACAAGCAAAATTGGCGCGATGCCAAGTGGGTTTGGATAGCACTTTTGCTGTTTGCATTTGCCATTACTTTTAGAACCGTAGAAAACACTTCTATTGATGTTTTACCCATGGGAACTCATTTTCTTTGGCACACCTTTGGCT
>JAGQWA010000415.1 GCA_020437725.1 Bacteroidota bacterium
TCGAACCTCGTCTTGGCCAACCACGAGGTGCGCCTGCGCGCGCCGAGCGGCCTTGATTTCCCCTCACAAAATCAATGGGCGGCACTTTGTGCCGCCCACCAAATGGTTGGTCTAAAACCGAAACTTACAATCTTGGAGCCAATGATCGGGATTGAACCGATGACCTCTCCCTTACCATGGGAGTGCTCTACCAACTGAGCTACATTGGCAAATAATAAACCTACAATTATTTATGCGTAGTATTATATCACAGCAAACTACCACAATAACTGAATATAGCGAAGTTGGTACCCAACTCCCGCCCGAATGTACCATTCGGTACGGGCGGGGAGCTACATTGGCTTATAAAGTGTCTCAATGTTATCAAACTTTTATATTTTTTCAAAGCAAAACTGCCCTGATACACAGGATAGTTTTTAGTGTTGCGGGTGGTGGACGCTTCGCTATCTCACTTCTGGGAAACCCACGGTTTTCCCAATCCTTTCTCCACGGGGAAACAAATGTTTCCCCGACCCCCTTCTTGTTCGACTCCAACCCAAAAACACAAAACACCTACTAATAAAAGTAGGTGTTTTATGTAATGTTGCGGGTGGTGGAATCGAACCACCTTCTTCAGGTTATGAGCCTGACGAGACACCATTTCTCTAACCCGCGATATGTGTAAGATAGTTTATAACATAAAAGTACTCATGAGACAACATAATATCTGTGATTTACCTTAAAACGCTTGAGTTTTATATGTAAACATGATATTTTATTTCTACCCTTAGCCGGGGTAGCTCAGTTGGTTAGAGCGTAGGACTCATAAACCTAAGGTCGGCAGTTCAATTCTGCCCCCCGGCACAATACCACTTTCTTTTTTTATAGAATTTGGTAGTATATGTATCACTTGTTTATAACAAGTTGCTGCAGAAATGCAGTAGTACCTGCCTACCGGTTTAGGTAGGGCTCAACTCAATATAAATTGAATTGATTCACTGCAGAAATGCAGCGGTAGCTCAACTGGTTAGAGCACCCGCCTGTCACGCGGGAGGTTGCGGGTTCAAGTCCCGTCCGCTGCGCATCGATTGATTAAATAATTTTCTTATGCTATCGTCAGATTAAATTTAATCAACTTAAAATCAAATACCATGGTTGACTTCAAAAAACCTGATAGTCAGACGCAAATTATAAATTTGCAAAATATTCTGAAAACACCAAATGCAACCAAAGAAGATGTGGTGTTAGCTATGCTTCTTTCTATAATGATTTTTTTCCGAAATCGTCCTGGAAGGTTGAAAGATTATAAACCGTACTTTATCCACGGAACAGGATGTCATAATCCAACATCGGAAAAAACTGGTAAAACAGTCTGGGGTATATGGAGATATGAGATTACTATAGTAAGTACTGAGAAATCAAGACTTGAGATAAAATATGAGTACAAGAACCCTGGATACCTTAAAGCAGTTTTCAAAAGCGGTAAAAAGAAACGCATCGTTACAGGTGATATTTCAATACACAGGAAACTGTTTAAAAAAGAAAGGACAGTAAAAATAGCATCTGCTACGTGCTCTCAACCCGATCTTTTGATGAGGGACCTAAATAAATTTTTGAAAGACCCACTCGATGAACTGTTACGTGTAATTAATGAAATACGGAAGCCGGTTCTGTAAACATACTATAAAAGCACTCCAAAACAATATGGGTGCTTTTTATTTTAAACCTGATCGTTGACTTTTCACACTATATAGCGTATTATAAATTCATCAAATAATTACTATCAAAGAACTGAGTCGAGTTAAATTTTTGGGTTTTTGTTTGAAATTTAATAACTTGGTTTAAACGAACAAATGCAAAAAGGAACAATTGCACGTTTAACAGATAAAGGATTTGGCTTTATCACTCGCGAAGGCGAAGATAGAGATCTATTCTTTCATTCAAGTGAACTTCAAGGCGTAGCTTACAACGATCTAAGCGTAGGCCAAGAAGTAGAATTTGAAGTAGCACAAGGACCAAAAGGACCTAACGCTACAAACGTTAAACTAGCTTAACAAAAAAGACCGGAATTCCGGTCTTTTTTTGTTTTATATATAATCAAATTCTCTAAAAACTTGTTCAAAGTTGGCTACACTTTCTAGTGCTTGCCTTCGAGATAAATTATGCAAAGCTCCTCCGTGGGTCACATCATTTCTTACTTTGTGAGCTGACCAAGCTTTGTCTAAAGTGACAAAGTCTCCTACTTCTGCATTTTTTAACATTTCTCCCACACTATCTCCTGAATAACCCTCTTCTTTTAGAAGATCCTCTAGCATATTATCAGCATCGACTATAGCAAAACGCCAATCGTTCTCATTGTCACTTTCTAGGTGTTCTACTATATTGTTCCATCTTTTTTGATTTATGAGTTTGTGTTCGTTACCGCTAGCATAAGCCCCCAAAGCAGCTTCCCTTTCAAAGGCTGTAGCCTCATAATAATCCTCTTCTAGTTTTTTATCATCATCTTTGTGAATCTTATATATACCAATAACAAAATATATTATCATTATCAAAAATACTAGACACAAAAGTATAGAGAACAACTTTATCCAAACACTGTTTTGTAGCCACCAGTCATCGATACCTGCAAAAAAGCTATAGATCTTGTAAAACAAATATTCAAGATTCAAAAAAGTAGGGTCTACTAGTTTGTCTCCATTTATTATTTTGTCTATAAGTCCAGCTTCTTGCATGTTATTTTATTTTATCTTCTATATCTATACAAAAATCAATAAGTCTTTCGTCTTCATACTTTCTGCCGGAAAAATGTATATCTAGTGGCATACCGTTGCTGTGTTTGCCTGTAGGTACTGATATGGCAGGTATACCAGATATGTTGGCAGTAGAAGTAAATACATCAGAAAGATACATCTCCACAGGATCACTTGTCTTTTCACCTATTTTAAAAGCTGGACTTGGTGTAGTAGGAGTAGCTATGACATCTACTTTTTCAAACATATCATCAAACTCCTTAGTGATGGCATTCTTCATGTTTACAGCTTTTTTGTAGTAGGAATCATAATACCCATGTGAAAGTACATAAGTCCCAAGC
>JAGQWA010000416.1 GCA_020437725.1 Bacteroidota bacterium
GTAATTAAAGAAGAAGAAAGTGCTTTCTTGAGAACACTTGCCACAGGAACCAAACGCTTTGAGCAGTTTATTAAAGGTGCTTCAACCAAAGAGATTCCTGGCGATTTTGCTTTTGAATTATTCGACACTTTTGGCTTTCCGCTTGACCTTACTCAACTTATGGCTCGTGAAGAAGGCTTTACCGTTGATGAAAAAGGTTACAACAAAGCCTTAGCTGAACAAAAACAGCGCTCTAAGGCTGATGCCGCCAAAGAACAGGGCGATTGGACCACTGTTTACGATGGTGAAGTAACATTTGTTGGATACGATTCGCTGGTTGCTGAAACAAGAATTCTGCGCCATAGAGCCATTACCTCTAAAGGCAAAACACAATACCAATTGGTTTTAGAAAACACCCCGTTCTACCCCGAAGGTGGCGGACAAATTGGTGATACAGGCGAGCTTGAAGCCAATGGCAAAAAGACCTTCATCATTGACACTAAAAAAGAGAACGACCTAATTCTTCATTTAGTAAATGAATTACCCGTTGACTTAGGCGCCACATTCAATGCCAAAGTAAACGAAGCCAAGCGTCGTTCAACCGAAAAAAACCACTCGGTTACGCATTTAATTCATTCTGCACTTAGACGTGTTTTAGGAGATCATGTTCAACAAAAAGGCTCATTAGTTGGGCCAGATTATATGCGATTCGACTTTTCGCATTTCTCTAAAATGACCACTGAAGAGATAACCGAAGTGGAGCGCATTGTAAACGAAAAGATTCGAGAGAACATTGCGTTGAAAGAAGATCGAAATATTCCAATTGAGCAAGCGCAAGCAAGTGGAGCAATAATGCTTTTTGGAGAGAAATATGGCGAAAACGTGCGCATGATCACTTTCGACCCTGACTACTCAATTGAGCTTTGCGGCGGAACGCATGTGCATGCAACAGGCGAAATTGGCTTATGCAGAATAGTTTCAGAAGGAGCTGTAGCTGCGGGTGTTAGAAGAATTGAAGTGATTACTGGCCAGGCCGCCGAAGAAAAAGCACGAGAAGAAGCGGCAGTGGTTGCCGGCATAAAAGACTTGCTAAAAGCCAATGATCCTATTAAGGCAGTAGAGCAATTAATGCAAGACAAAAAGCAAATTGAAGATCAGGTTGCCAAGTTTAAAGAACTGCAAGCCGTAGCCATGCGAAATGAATTGATGCAATCTCTTGAAGAGATAAACGGCGTAGGCTTGCTAGTAAAACAAATAAGTCTTGATGATGCTGAGCAAGGCAAAAGCCTAGCCTTTATGATAAAGCAAAACGCACCCAAATCGGTGGTTGTGTTGGCATCTGCCATAAGCGATAAAGCTAATGTTTGGGTAATTATTACTCCTGAATTGGTAGAAGAAAAAGGAATTGATGCTCGCGAAATCATTAAGCTAATGTCAGCCGATATTAAAGGTGGCGGCGGCGGCCAGCCGTTCTTTGCTTCAGCTGGTGGCAAAAACCCAAATGGTATTTCAGCTGCGCTTGAGAAAGTTAGGGTTGAAGTTGTTGAGAAGTTGTAATTTACCTTGAAAGCATATTAAAAATTTTAGGCTGGTCATTATTGTTTGAGTTTTCCTGATAAATTAATTATCCTATATTCCCACCGTGGTGAGAGAAAACTTCGGAATTGGTGTCTTTTTTCTAGGGCCTATAAAGCTTAGGTACGAAACTCAATTAACTGACGCCGAACTATCATTGCGTTTGGAAGATTCAGCCTTTTTTAAAAAACACGAAAAAGGCAAATTCAGCGCTAAACTCACTGTTTTTCAAAAGGTTTTTCCATTTAATCACTTTGTTACTATTAAGGGACGATGCCTTAAAAACAATGTAATTGAAATAACCATTGCACCCATTTTTGTGCGGGTTATGCAGCTTACTATTGTATCTATGGCTGCCATTACCCTTTCGGCTGTTAGGCTTTACGAAAATCAAAGCTGGAAAGTGCTTGGCATTGCAGGCGTTCATTTTGGGGTACTTTGCACGGTTTGGTTTGTACTTAGAATTTTATATGTGGCCGATGCCCGAACCAAGATATATAGAACACGAAAACACTTAAAACTCAGCCAAGAAGTATGAGCCAACTAAACAATGACAAAGCTCAAGAATCTGCATGGATTAAATACAAAAATGCCGCTTGCATAAGTGCATTGGCTGTGTGGATTGCAGTGCTTTTGATTTTGCTTTTCAAGGGAATTGAAACCAAAGAAAACAACCCAAACGAGATGGTGACTTTGGCCTTGCCACTTTGGTTAAAAGCAATTCCTTTTATTCCCATAATTGGCATGGCACCTATCAAAAAAATGAGTTTTAGCAAGTTGTTTACAGCGCTTTCGGTGGTTGTTGCCGCCGTTCTGCTTTTTGCGCTCTTTGCTGCCTAGGCCAGCCCTTCTAAATATTTGGTAACCACTTCTCTTTTTCGGTGCGAAACGGGTGCTTCTTTACCGTCTTTCATAAGCAAATGGCCTCCATCAGCTTTTACAAACTCAACAATATGCTGCGGGTTAATAAGGTGCGATTGATGTATGCGCAAAAAACCATGATCAGAAAGCAAATTATCATATTCTTTCAATGTTTTTGAAACCAGAATTTTCTTTCCATTGGCAATAAAAAAACGTGTGTAATTATCGTCAGACTCGCAACGAACTATGTCATTAATTTCAACCACATCTACCTTATCTCTAGAGTGCAAGGCCAAGCGTTTTTTGGCATTCATTTGCTCGTTGATGTTTTCTAACAACAACTCAATTTTATTGGCCTGTCCTTGGCTGTTAACCCTTTCGGTGGCTCGCTCTACGGCTGCTTGCAAATCTTCGGGATCAACTGGTTTTAGCAAATAATCAACTGCGCTATATTTAAAAGCTTGAATGGCATAGGCATCCATTCCGGTAATAAAAATTACCTGAAAGTCTATTTCGCCGAATATCTCAAGTAAGTCGAATCCATTTCCATCGCCCATTTCAATGTCAAGAAACACCAAATTGGGTTTTACTTTTCTAATGAGTTTAACTCCTTCAACCACCCCGTTAGCTTCGCCCAGAATTTGCACAT
>JAGQWA010000417.1 GCA_020437725.1 Bacteroidota bacterium
TCCACCACGCGGTTTTGCATTAAAAAGATACTTAAGCTTGTCATTAAAACAAACAGTATCGGTAGGGCCGGCAATAGCTTGTGTTGGTAAATTAAGGGTCACATTCACAGCGTCGGCAGAAAGGCAATTGTTAAAGTCTTTGTACTCGTAGGTGTATTGGTTGGTACCTATATGGGTTGAATCGGCATTTATTAGCCCGCTCTTTCCTGTAAGGCCATAACCAGTCCAAATTCCGCCGCTTGGCGCACCAGTTAGTTGAATTGTCTCATTACCATAAAAACATTTACTGATGTCACTTCCGGCATAGGGTTTTGTGTAAGGATAAATTTCTATTTTCTTGGATCTCGAGTTTTTGCAACCTAAGCTGTCTGTGTAAACATATTCAAGAAGGTATAGTTGCGAAGGTGTTTTGTTGCCAGGTTCGAAATAGAAATCGCTGCCATTTTTGAGCACATTTCCATTCCAGTAACCGCCAGCAGGTGTGGCTTGTAGAAGTAAAGGAGTATCAGAATTACATAATTTGATGTCATTTCCAACGTCCAAATTTCTTGTAGCGCCAGTTATGCGTAAAAACAGTGAGTCTGAATTTTGGCAACCAATTGAGTCTTTTACGGTGTAAACAAAACTGTAATTACCACTTAATCTACCGTTGGATTGAAAATAACCATCATATCGCATGTTGTAGCCGCTCCAGATTCCACCAGATGGGGTTCCTTTAAATAACATGTTATTCATATTTGAGCAACCAAGTATGTCTGGCCCAGCATTAACTTTTGGCTTTCTTGAGTTCCTAATTTCTATCGCGTTATCAAAACAAGCAGTGTCGTCTTCTATGTAGTAGTTAAGTTGGTAAATGCCATTGGCTAAGCCAGAATTGCTGAATATATTGTTTGTAACTCCTGGGCCGCTCCAATCGGATTTATAACTCGAATTAGTTGGGAGATTCAGTTTAAAACCAGGTTCGCATACCAGTTGATTTTGAATCATATTAAGCCACTTGTATTCTTTTTTGTAAACATGAAGTGTGTCTATGTTGAAGCAACCTGCTGAGTCAGTGGCTTTCACAAAATAGGTACGAGTAGTATTGGGTTCAACTTTTGGCAAACCTAAAGTCTCAGAAATGGTATCGTTTTGGCGCCAGTTAATATAGAAATCAGGTGTCCACTCGTATGTAAATTGGCCATAACCGCCACTTGACTTTGCTATTTTGGTAAACAAAGTGTCCTTACAAACTGAAGTGTCATGTACATTAAGCTTTATGGGTTTTATGTTGTTTACGGTTACGGTATCATGAAACTCATATACGCATCCGCCGCGTATTACTACTGCAGTTATGGGGTATGTGCCATTTCGCTCAAAATTGTAAATGAAATTGGTGGTATCAGTATTTCCATTAGCATACATCAAAGTGGTATCGTGCACGTACCAATAAATTTCATCGCTGTTCAAAGTGTCTGAAGAATGGCCACTAAACTTTATCTGGCCACATTGTGGCTGAGCCAAGTTGTTAGATATATCGTAATCAAATTTTTGATAATCTGATAATTGAATGGTGAAGACGCGTGAAGCTTGCCCAAAGCTAGGACAGGCATTGTCTTGTGCAAAAACAACAAATTGATGTGTTTTTTGAGAAAGGTCTGCCTGAGTTGGAGTCCAACAAAATGTAGCTTCTTCTCTTTTATCACCTTTGTTTGTTATAGTAAAATTGCCATTTTTAATTCCGTTGTCCCAATCTATTAAAACGGTGTCGTTTAGGTCTTTGTCGCTGGTGCATATGTCAAAACAAATGGTTTGCCCAACGCAAGCTTTTACTATGAAGTTAGTAGAAATCGGTTTTTGGCAGTCGAATCCACTAATTACTGGTGGGGAATTATTAGGGCATTTAATGACAAGAGCCGGTAACTCTCTCGTGGTTTCGCCAATTTTTAGGCCATTCCTGTATTGTTCGGCTTTGATGGTAATAGGTGTTTTCTGTATAGACATTGGCCTGAACATCAATAGCCCGGAGTTGCTGTCTAAGTTCATACCAAATGGAAACTGATCTATTCGATACTGTCCCGGAAATCCGAGATATTTTATAGGTTGTGATGGACTATAGGGCGAAGCCCAACTTGCATTAGTACCGGCACTCACTTTTGGAGCAGTAAAACTGTAAACTAAAGAATCTAATTCGCCACCACTTGAGGTGGTATCAGGGTCTTTGCCTCCTACGTAACCAACAAAATCCCTTCCCAAACACAAAATAGATAGTGGAGATTCTTCGAAAATGGGTGAGTTGTTTGGCCCTTGCAAACAAACATTCAATTGAGCCTCTATATAGAACACTTGGTTGGCCATTCCTGTGGTGTAAGCTCCAGTTCTACAGCATTCATCCCACCAAATAGTGATGTTGCAACAGCCATTCTTTTTAAATTTTGAAACGTCGATAACTACGCTTAAAATCTGCTCTTCAATGCCGTAGGCAAAATTGCAATTGCTGTTTGTGCATCTGGTGCATTGGTTGGCACAAACTGGGGTAATGTCTTTTCCTGTTGAAATTCTCTGTGTTTGTTTTGTAATTCCTGAGCAGCTTCCTTTAAAGGCAATTGCTGAATTTGAAACCGTAGAGCCATTACAATCACGATAAACCTTTACTGAGACCAAATAATTGTCGCTGCCAAGGTCTTTGTATTCAATTTCGCCGCCTAATACATGAGTGGCATTTGAAAAAAATGGAATTAAGAGTAGGAACAATGAGAAGGAGAGAAGTAGGGTAATTCGTGGTTTCATACTGATCTTAATGCAAGGTTGTACTACTCAGATGAACACTCCCCATTAATGGTTGCAGAACTCTAAAGTAAATTTAAAAGCACATACTTTTAATTTGAAATTTCAAAATTGAAGTTACCTTCTGAAAATTGAAATCGTTGCCCTGTTCCGATAGCTATCAGAACATTTCAAAGTCTCTATAATCGGGCTATAAATTGAACAATGAGATTCTGAGTGAAGTAACCCTGACTACAGCCCCCTTTTAACTTTCCCTATAGGGTGAAGAATTATGGAGCTATCTAT
>JAGQWA010000418.1 GCA_020437725.1 Bacteroidota bacterium
TGGAACCCATATTTAGGTTTTGATGTAGCCGAATACAAAATAGAACGATCGGTTAATGGCTCAACATTTAAAACCATTGGAACAAATCCAATTGGCAAATATGAGTTTATAGACAATTTGGTGAGTTGTGGAGATTCTATAGCCTATAGAGTAAGTGCAATAAATGCTAAGAACAAGGCAATTATTGCTTATTCAGACATAGAGTCAACACTAGGAACAGATACCATTCCGCCTGCAACCAATAGTTTAGTAAACATAACAACTGCCAACACAGGTAAAGATTTTGTGGTGAGTTGGAACCCTAGCACCGATCCTGATATTGAATCGTATTCAATAATTGGCAAGCCAAAAAATGCCACAACCTGGACAACCTATGGCACAGGTTTAAAGGGCACTAGTTTTACAGTTTCTAACCTAAACCCAACCGAAGGGCAGATTTTTGAATTTAAAGTAACCCCGCAAGATTCATGCGGAAATATTCAAAGAAACTATTCGCCAGCGCACCAAAGTTTAGGTTTAGTTGCAAAAGGACACAAAGGCTATGTTAACCTTGAATGGAACAACTACCGCGGTTGGAAACCAGAGGAATTCAAGATATTTAGAAATGGCATTTTAATAAATACCATGAGTGCAGGCCAATCAAATGCCGATAGCATCTACACTTTTAAAGACACCATTTCTGCCTGCGACACTGCCACTTTTAGCTATTATATTGAAGCTATTAATGGTGTTGGCTTAAGCAGCATATCTAATGTTGATACAGCCTTGGCCATAGACCAAAGCGCGCCAGTAAAAGTTTACCTAAAGAATGCAACTACCTTAGATGACGGCACAATAGAAGTTAAATGGCGTGAATATAAAGGTGTAGAAGAAATTCAATATAGAATTGAATACAGCGCCAATGGCGACAACTGGACCACGTTAACTGAATTGCTAAAAAACAACAGCTTATACGCCTTTACCAATCCTGTTCCCGGTAAAAGATTGTGTTTACGAATAAGCACTTTTGATGATTGCGGAAACGTGAGTAAGCCAAGCAATTTAGCATGTGTAATACTACTTGAAGGCGGAAACCTTGCCCAAGCAAATTCATTAAAATGGACTAAGTACGAAACTTGGATTGACAGTGTAGGTCAGTACACCATTTACCGCACGCTCGATTCGCTAACATGGTACCCAATTATAAAAGTTGAAAACCGAGTTAAGAGTTATGTAGACACTATTTTGGTTAATGATATTTATACTTACTGCTACAAGGTAGAAGCAAACAGTTTAAATGTAGACAACCCAACTAAGTCGAGTTCCAATGTTCTTTGCATTAAACAAGAGCCAATTTTATATATTCCAAATACGTTTACACCAGACGCTTCAGCTGGAATTAATGATGCATTTGGACCAATAGGCTCTTTCTTACCGAAAGACTATTCAATGAAAATATATAGCCGTTGGGGGCAGAGAATTTACGAAACTAATAATGGTGAAGAATGGAATGGTAGCATGCCAAATGGCGATATGGTACCAGCAGGGCTATACCTGTATGTTATTTCATTTACTAACGAAGATGGTGAAGTACAACTCTACGAAGGCGCCGTAAGAGTATTAAAGTAAACTGAATTACATAATATAAGTAATACAAAAGAGCGGTTTTCAAAAACGAATCCGCTCTTTTTGTTATCTACCTAGCAATTAGACAATTGTGCTCTTTGCTTTTTAATTTTATAAAGAATGGTGGTTAATTCTCGGCTAAACTCAATCATGCCTTTAACCATTTCTACCGAGGCAAGCCTAAAATTCTGAAACAGCAATAAGGAGCTTCCTGTACTTTCAATGTGATAAATGGTATGCGATGCAAAAAAGTCGAGCAATTCTTTAGTGAAAAACTCGCGCACTTCATCAGCTTCGTTGCTATGTAAAAGCACTTTTTTAGAGAACTTTTTGTGATCGCTAAAGTCTATATCTCCCCCACTAGCCAATTCCAAAATCCTATCCATCATATGCTCTCGCTCCATAATAAATGACGGAATATTAAACGGCAAATCAATAATTTGCATGGTGCTTCTATATACTTCTGTAGCAAGTAAGGCACCTTCATCAAAGGTTATGTCGCTAATCTCAAAACAAATTTCAATTTGGTCAAACTTTCCGCTTATTGTGTTTTTCTTGTATTCTACTGGTCGGGTATCAAAAAAGTGAAATTCTTTACATCGGTCAATTTCCCAATTCATTTGATGATTAAAATGCCAACCATTTTTATGAGCCAAAAACTCCAGATGCATTTGCCTTTTGGTTAGCCTTTTTAACCGTTCGGGTTTATGAATATGTAATGAATATGGATGAGATGAAGATGACTCGTGCGCATCAATTCCTAAAATTTCGAAATTTCCACCAGCTTTATTATAGTGAAACTGATAATCATGCAAAAACTCTAATGCAGTATAATCTACCAACCTAGCGTTAGAAAAATCCATTACCAACTGTACATTTTTAGGTATTCTATTTAAAGTTCTACGTAGCCTAAATACGTTAAAGAAATTAGCTATTCCTTTAACTCTTATCAAGTACCTTGTTTTATCATCTTTTACAACCTTAAGTTTTGGCCAAAGCAAATACTTTAAAAAGGTTTGCCACGACATGCCAGTTCTTACTAAGTGAATAATTAAGGTTATTGCAATTCCCATTAATATTCCAAATGGTATAGACCCAGTACCAAGTGTAACTAAAATGGTGGTTAATAGTATAATAATTTGCTCAATACCAAGAAGATAAGAATCTCTAAACACCTTAGGAGATGCCAGTTTATACCCGGTGAATAATAAAATAGCCGAAAGTGCTGCAAGTGGAATGTTTTCGAACCATTTTCCAAATAAACCAATGGCCAATAAACAGAATAAGCCATGAAAAAAATTTGACCAAGTGGTTTTGGCTCCATGATTAATATTTACGCTTGTTCTGGCTATTACCGTAATAACAGGCAGACCCCCGCAAAAAGCAGAAAGCATGGTGCTAAAACCTGAATTTAAAATATCTCG
>JAGQWA010000419.1 GCA_020437725.1 Bacteroidota bacterium
AGATACCCGCATTTCGATGGGGATGATGGGCGATTTAAACAAATACACCCAATATCAAACCGCTAATGCGATTCCTTTAGCCGCACAAAATGAAGGTGGCATGGCAGGTGTAGGCGCGAGTATGGCCGCAGGCATGGCAATGGGGCAAGCAATGGCAGGGGCAATGAATAAAGCCTTTAATCCTGCTGCGGTGGCACAATCAGTATTGGGTGAACAAACAGCCGCTGCTGCACCAGCCAGTGATGATCCAACCGCTAAATTAGAAAAACTGAAAGGTTTATTAGATAAAGGCTTAATCAGTCAAGCCGATTATGATACCGCCAAAGCCGATGTGTTGAAGAAGTTGATGGGATGAAACCCCTAGGACAACACTATTTACTGGAGTGTGATGGGGTAGAGCCAAGCTTGTTGGCCAACCCCGAGCAACTTGAACAGATATTGCGCCAAGCCGCACAGCAGGCACAGGCGCATATTGTCTTTGCGCATTTGCATCACTTTGGCGAGGGGCAAGGCGTAACGGGTGTGTTGGTGTTGCAAGAGTCGCATATCACCATTCATACGTGGCCAGAATATGCCTATGCAGCCTTAGATGTGTTTATGTGTGGTCAAGCCCAGCCACAATTAGCGGTTGCCTATTTAATTGAGCAATTACAACCTCAGCAACATCGTTGGCAAATGATTGAGCGACAGTCATTAAATATGTAAAAAATGGAATAGTTTTAATGAGAAAAAAGAAGTTATTAAACGACAATTTGTTACCTAGTTTTGATGCTTTAATGAATCCTTTATTTAAGGCTTTGATTGCATTGGGAGGCTCAGGGTCTATTGATGAAATCTATGAAAAAGTGATTGAAATAGAAAAGATTAGCGAAGAAATTACATCAATTCTGCATAATCCAGAAAAAAGTAATCAAACAGAGCTAGGTTATAGATTGGCGTGGGCTCGTACATATTTAAAGAAGTTTGGCTATTTGGAGAATTCTAGTAGAGGTGTTTGGACATTAACACAATTAGCAAAAGAGCAAAAAGACATTGACTCACAAACTGTTGTAAAGACTGTGAGAGAAATGGATAAGCCTAGTGGCTTAAAAACTAATAAAGATGAGCAGATTGAACTCCAACCTATTGATACTCCTGAAGAAATATTGGAATGGAAAGAGGAGTTGTATTTGTTGTTGACTAAAAATATAAGCCCAGATGCCTTTGAAAGGTTAACACAAAGACTTTTACGTGAGAGTGGATTTGTACAGGTCGAGGTAACAGGTAAAACGGGAGATGGAGGTATTGATGGCAAAGGCATTGCACGAATCAATGGTTTAATGAGTTTTCATGTCATTTTTCAATGTAAAAAATATCAAGGTTCGGTTTCTGCCAGTGAAATTAGAGACTTTAGAGGTGCTATGGTTGGTCGTGCGGATAAAGGCTTATTTATTACAACAGGCACATTTACTTCGGGTGCTATTAAGGAAGCTACAAGGGATGGCGCACCTCCGATTGATTTAATAGATGGTGAACATTTAGCTGAAAAATTAAAAGAATTACAACTCGGTGTTAAAACTGAAATGGTTGAGAAAATCACTATTGATAAAAACTGGTTCGAAAACTTATAAGACACTTATGGAAGTGTAAATGTAATTATTTGTCTTAAAAGGTATAGAATTCATTAGGGAAATAAACCTTCATGTTTAAAGCTTTTTGTCCCAGTTGTGGTGCAGATGTGCCCTTTAAATCACCTGCCTCTGTCATGGCAGTGTGTGACTATTGCCAAACCACCGTGTTAAAAGATGCCGATAGCGTCAAAGATATTGGCAAAATGGCCAGTGTTTTAGAGGACTATAGCCCATTACAAATTGGCACAACAGGTATTTACCAAAACCAAGCCTTTACGGTATTGGGACGGATTCAGCTTAAATATGACGATGGTTTGTGGAACGAATGGTACACCTTGTTTGATGATGGCAAGGAAGGTTGGTTGTCCGAAGCCTCTGGCCAGTATGTGTTTACCTTTGCCGATGGTGTGGCAAGCGATGCACCACCCTTTGAAAGTTTACGACCATTAAGCAAATATCGCTTGTATTCAGCGACGGATGTACGTACTGCCCGTTGTACAGGTGGACAAGGCGAATTACCGTTTAAAGTCGGTAAAGGTTGGAAAACCCAAACCGCCGATTTTAGAATTAAAGATAATTTTTTAACCCTTGATTATTCTGATGGTTTTCCGCCCTTACGTTATGTGGGCAAAGCGGTTGAGCTAGAGCAATTACAATGTCAATTATTGCGTGACCAAGACGCGATTCATGAAAGTGCAGGGCGCATTAAAGGCCAAATGCAGGCGTTGGACTGCCCAAGCTGTGGCACGCAAATTCCTTATGCCAATCAAGAATTTAAACATATCGTTTGTCCTGCCTGTAGTGCTAATGTCGAATTAACCGAAAGCAAAGCCATTGTGGTCGAAAAGCACCAACAGCAAGCCTATGTGAATACTACTTTAACCTTAGGCGATAAAGCATCTATTGATGGCATTGATTATTTACTGATTGGCTTGTTAAAGGCCGAGGAAATGGGTGAGGATGCCGAAGCTCCTTGGACGGAGTATCTGTTATACAACGCAGATAAAGGCTTTTTGTGGTTAGTAGAAAGTAGTGATGGTTGGGAAAAAGTTAAAGTTCTCAACGAGATGCCTGATAACAGTCGAGATAATTTGCGTTATCAAGGTAAAACATGGAAAAAGCTGTGGACATATCGCGCCAAAGTTGGCTATGCCGCAGGGGCATTTAATTGGCGAGTAAAAGTGGGGGATATGACCGAAATAACCGATTACCAAGCTAATGAGCAAAAAATCAGTGCCGAAAAAACTGCTCAAGAAGTGACATGGAGTTTGGCGCAAAAAGTGCCTAGTGCGCTGATTGAAAAGTGGTTTAATAAGACCTTACCTAAGCCAATTATTAACATTAACTCTGGCAATAAAATGCTCTTTTTTAAGATATTTGCCAGTCTGTTATGGCTAA
>JAGQWA010000041.1 GCA_020437725.1 Bacteroidota bacterium
TCTTCACCATTGCACCGTTTTCTGCCAACACGGCTTCTACCCTGCCACCTTCTATGGCATTTACCATGATGCTTTTTAAGGGTTCTACGGTGCCGCTAGCAGGTATAATTTCTTGAAACTGCCCAACAGTTACTTCGCCAATATTAGCGGTGCTTTTCTCTAAAGCATAAACCGACGAATTTGCTGCCAAAACGAGATAAACCAACCCAAAGACAATAGTAACAACCAATCCAACGGTTATTAATTTACTCTTGCCAAACCGCCTTTTTTCAATAGGTGTGTCCATAATATTTGGTTGCTAAACCGCTTCTTCTTCGGTTGAAATAAAGGGATAAATAGGAACTGGCAAAAGGCCGCCACCGTAGGTTTTATGCGCACTTTTTTTCACCGTTTTGGCTGCTTCTTGATTGGCTGAATTGCTATCGCAACTCATAAAAGCTAGAACCACAACCACATAAATTATTCTCTTAGCAATTTTTCTCATACCCAAATAGTTGAGATTACAATGCCAATTTCAGTAATCAGCTAACAATCAAAGCCATAAGAATGACAAACGGTAATTGAGAATGTTAAAACTGTTCGGTTTTGAAACACCATGCTGTTCGTTATCGTACAGGTTTACGTTCTTTGAGCCATGCCCAAATTAGCAGGTAACATATTAATTGTTGACGACGACGAAGACGTGCTAACATCTGCCCAAATGTATTTGGAAATGTTCTTCGAAACGGTGAAAACATTGAACTCACCAACCAATATCATCGCTTTCTTGCAAGCAAATGATGTGCATTTGGTATTGTTAGACATGAATTACCAAAAGGGCGATTCTGATGGCGGAAGCGGATTACTTTGGCTTAGAAGAATTCGTGATTTTAATCCTGACATTATTGTAATTCCAATGACCGCTTTTGCCGAAGTGAGTTTGGCCGTTGAAGCAGTTAAAAAAGGCGCGTTCGATTTTATTACCAAACCTTGGCAAAACGAGAAACTTTTGGCCACCATTTCGGCAGGTTTTCAGTTGAGAAACAGCAGGCAAGAAATAGCCAAACTCAAAAGCGAGCAACAATCATTAAAACAAGAATTGGCTGGTTCTTTCAATGAATTTATTGGTGAGTCAGAACCCATTCAAAAGATAAAATCTACCATTGCCCAAGTAGCCAAAACCGATGCCAATGTGCTGCTAATTGGCGAAAACGGTGTTGGCAAAGAAGTAGCTGCCAGAAGCTTACATCTTGCTTCAAACAGAAAAGATGAAGCTTTTATTTCGGTTGACATGGGCGCCATTCCTGCGCCATTATTCGAATCAGAATTATTTGGGGTTGAAAAAGGCGCATATACCGATGCCAAAGAAAGTCGCGCCGGCAAACTAGTGGCTGCCAATAAAGGCACGCTCTTTCTAGATGAAATTGGCAACATTGACATTTCGCTTCAACCCAAGCTTTTAGGTGCACTGCAAAATAGAATGGTTACACCGCTTGGCTCAACAACAGCAACTAAAATTGATGTTCGATTGGTTTCTGCCACCAACCAAAATCTTGAAGCAGCTATAAATGATGGTACTTTTAGGCAAGACCTTCTTTACCGCCTAAAAACGGTCGAAATCGTTATTCCGCCATTAAGAGAACGACCAGCTGATATTGAATTGCTTGCTCAACATTTTATATCCTTTTTTAACAAACGATACTTAAAAGATTGTCGATTAACTCCGGCCGCCATAAGATCATTAAAAAACCACCAATGGCCCGGAAATATTAGAGAACTGAAACATGCCATTGAACGTGCCATTATTCTTTCTAACACCAAAAACCTGCAAGATTTTGCCTTTTCAACACCCAGTATAAGTGGTAAAAGCAATAATTCTCTTAATCTGCTAAGTATGGAGAAAAACTATATTTTAAAAGCCCTTGAAAAGCATAAAGGCAATGTTTCTCAGGCCGCAAAAGAACTTGGTTTAACCCGCGCTGCACTTTACCGAAGAATGGAAAAACATGGTATTTAAAAAATTTACTTGGGGAGTTATTATTAGACTTAGTCTGCTTACGGTGGTTATTGCAACCAGCGTTGTGGTATGGCTCACCACCAGTTTCATTTTTACACAGCTCATACTTTCTGCGGTTGCAATTCTTTTATTACTAGAGATTTTCAGATTCATAACTAAAACCAATAAAGACCTTTCCAAATTCATAAACGCCATAAATTACAACGACTATCAGGTGCATTTTTCTGGCTATGGTTGGGACAATGCTTTTGGCGAATTGCACCAAGCATTTAGATCTACCATTCAAAAATTTAAAGAGCTTAAACTAGAAAAGGAAGCGCATTACCAATACCTGCAATTGTTGGTAAAGCATATTGAAGTTGGTATAATTTCATTCAACCAAAAAGGAGAAGTAAGGCTCTTTAATGGCTCTGCAGCCGCGTTGCTTAAGCTACCACAACTCAAATCGCTTCAACCCCTAAAATCTGCTTACCCAGATTTTGTTGATCGCGTTGCAAAGGCTAAGTCTGGTGCCAAATTCACTTACCAGTTGGCCAATAATTCGGTTAACCTAAGTGTATCTAAACAGGCCTTGCAGTTAGAAGGTGATGAGCTACAAATATTGGTTTTTCAAGACATAAACAGCGCGTTAAACCAGCAAGAAACCAGCAGTTGGAACAAGCTAATAAAAGTGCTAACGCATGAAATTATGAACTCGGTTACGCCAGTAATTTCATTGTCTGACACGCTTATTAGCCTAAATGCCGAGCAAGCAAACCCCAAAATTGAAAAAGGCCTGCAAACCATAAAACAGCGTAGCCAACGCATGCTAGAGTTTGTGAACGACTACCGCCAACTCGTAGCTTTGCCAGCCCCCAATAAAAAACCAGTAAGTGTTCAATCATTCCTTCAAAACATTGAACGCCTGCAAAGTGCTGAACTTGAACTAAATGACATTTCTTTTGAAATGAGTCTTCCTGCATCAGATTTTGAAATTTTGGTTGACGAAGGCCAATTAGAACAAGTATTGCTCAACTTACTTAGCAATGCCATTTATGCTTTAAGCGATTCGAAAATCAAAACGCTAAAAATTTGGGCACGCATTGATTCAAAACATGGTTTTATATCTGTAAAAGACACCGGCTCTGGAATAGACCCAGAGATTTTGGGAGACATTTTTGTGCCTTTTTATTCAACCAAACCTAAAGGTTCAGGAATTGGCTTAAGCCTGGCAAGGCAAATTATGCATCAACATGGAGGTCAGTTACTTGTAGAATCAGTTGTTGGCCAAGGCACAGAATTTACCTTGCAAATACCCAGATAAGCGATTTGTTTTTCTTGCTTAGAACATTAAAAAGCATTGCGAAACTTCATGGTAAATCCGCTTTCTTTGCGCACCAAATTGGGTAGATGAAATACAAAAGGGTACTACTTAAACTCAGCGGCGAAGCCCTAATGGGCGAAAAAGAATTCGGAATTGAATCTAAAGCGCTAACACATTATGCCAACGAGATAAAATCTGTTCTAGACTTAGGTTGCGAAGTTGGTGTGGTAATTGGCGGCGGCAATATTTTTCGCGGAATGGAAGCTGCTAAAGATGGTTTAATAGAACGTGCACAGGCAGATTATATGGGCATGCTGGCCACCGTAATGAATGGTATGGCTTTGCAGGCAGCTTTAGAAGCCAAAGGCATTTATACCCGTTTGCTTTCAGCTATTGAAATGGAAGAAGTGGCCGAACCATATATCCGCCGACGCGCTGTTAAAAAAAAAAAAAAAGGCCGAGTGGTAATTTTTGGTGCCGGAACTGGCAATCCTTATTTCACCACTGATACTGCAGCTGCTTTAAGAGCGGTTGAAATACAGGCAGATGTAATTCTAAAAGGCACCAAGGTTGATGGCATTTATACTGCCGACCCTAAGAAAGACCCGCATGCTACCAAGTACGATCAAATTACTTTTGACCAAGCCTACGAAAACAACTTAAACGTAATGGACATGACTGCCTTTACCATGTGTAAAGAGAACAATTTGCCCATTATAGTTTTCGATATAAACGAGACTGGCAATTTGAAACGCCTAATTGCTGGCGAGGAAATTGGAACAGTGGTTTCTTAGAAAAGGGCTATTTCTAGACCGAACTGCAATGGGTTCAAATTGTAACAGTACAACTCTAAATCTGGGTGATAGTGTTCTTTGAAGCGTCTGTAAGAAAAGTATTGCTGAAAAAAGAAACTAAATCGTTGATAACCTATTCTAATTTCTGCCCCGAACGAAATCGGCTTTTTAAATTCTAACCCACGAATTTTCGTTTTGTACCGAACCCCTGCATATTGCGGAACATTCAATGTTGTGATATAATCATGATTTGTAGTTATGTGATAGTTTGCGAAAGCACCAAAATCCATGAAAACTTCAATTTTATCTTCCCTTTTTCTATCAAAATTCCATCGTAAGGAAAAAGCAAATTCATGGAAATGAGATGAGAATCTCATTTTTAGACTTGGAGCGTAAAGCCTTGGATCCGTGCCGCCCGAAAACACATTTCTACTTATGAAATAGCGGGTATCAACACAAAAAGAGAATGCCCTATTTATTCTCCTTTTGTATCTCAAACCAATGTTGAAATAGCGACTACTTCTTTCGTGCTGCATTAAAGGTGCATTTTGGCTACCTCCAAATCCAAAATAAGGGTGCCAATAATGCTTGCTGTTCTTGCCCCAATTTGAAGACTTAAGTGGTTGAACTGAGTCAACCTTTCTTCTAGAACAACTGTTTGGGCTTGTATTGCTATTGAAAAGCCAACAAGCAGGATTAGACTTAATAAACGAACCATAGTACTTAATGCAAAATATAAGAACTATAAATTAGGCGGGTTTAGTGTTTGGGCAGGTATAAACCTGCCACTTCTTCACAGAAATAGATTTGCAGAAAATTGAAGTAACATACCAATGTCTCAGAAGAGAAGTGGCAGGTTTTATTCTTTAAAACGTTGCTAATATTTCAAGTTAGGGCTTATCAACTTTTCCAAAGTTGTATATGCCATCAAGTAACAACATGAATAAGACGCGAGAGCAAATGAATGAAACTTTGGAAAAGTTAAGTCTGTAAAACCTATTTTAAAACAACCCTAACTCTATACCAACCAACATATTTGGTTGGTCGTAACCTTCAAAAGCAGGCAGATATAGGTACTTATTTAGGCCGCGTTCTGTTAATCGCATTTGGCCAAAAAGGCTCCATTTATCTCGTCCTAAGCGGGCTTCTACTCCATATTGCACAGGAGTATCATACTTTAGCTTGGTATATTCCGTGTTTGATTGCAATTCTCCAGCCTCAGCAACTTCATTGTAAGTAAGCGCAAAATTGTAGCTAAAATATGCGCCAATGTCAAGGTAGGTTCCCATCACATTTCCGCGGTTCCAATCAAAATTAAAGCGATGGTAAATGGCACCAGCTACGTCATGCGATGTAAAGAACACTCTTTTTACGGTTTCATGCGAGCCCATTTCTTCATGGTCAACAATGCTTCTAGTAAGTTGGTACCTGATATCGAAAATGGCTGATTGAGCTTTGTTTAGTTTGAATTTGTACTTGGTTCCATATTGAAAATATCTACTTTGGAATTTATGCGGAAAAGCTTCTGATTGCTCGCCAACGTTTAAACCTATGCCGAAATAAGGATAAAAATCAAATTTAGAATTCTTGCCTTTTGGTTCTGTTTCTAAGGGCTTTTCTGCATTAACTTCTTCTTCTAACACCACAGTTTGTGCCTGTGTATTCTGCACGGCCAAAAGGGCAAACGCCACGGCTAAATAGGTGGTAATTTTCTTTCTCATCTTAAATTGTATTCAAGTGTTTTTCCTTCAAAATGTACTCTAATAATGGCTGCTCCTTCTAGCCTATCATCATCTAACTCAATTAAAACTTCGGCCGGGTTGCTAATGTGCAATACTGAATAATAAAGTAGCTTACCTTCTTCGTTTACGGCGTGCAGATAAATGTTCTTTTTGGCCAATTCGGTTGAGTCATTATTCAGCGTTTCAGCAAAATACTTGAAATCAACTTCTAGCACCAAATCGCCATCGTTGGTAACTAATTCAGCATTGCCTTCTGGCCATGCATTTTCATTGCCAAGTGCTTTCCAAGCTACCGGAATGCCATAGCCATGCACATAATCGTAATAAGGATAAAGATGCCCACATTGCTGAATGGCTTCAAAAACATCTTGCTGTGTTTTATCTGGATTGGCTTGCATATAACAAGCCACAAATCCTGCTACAAGCGGAGAAGAAAAGCTGGTTCCGCTCATTTTGCCAAAACCGCCATCAGATCGAGCTGAAACGGCGGTGCCCAAAGCAGATACATTGGGTTTTAACAATCCACGTGAATTTGGGCCATATGAGCTAAAATCAATTTTATAATCCTTGTACGCATCTATTCCACCAATGGCCAAAACACTATCGGCATCGGCAGGCGAACCAATGTATTTCCAATCACCATCGCCTTCGTTTCCGGCTGATGTTACCACCACAATTCCTTTGGCAAATGCCATTTGCGCTGCTTTAGAAACCAAAGTGGTTTTGCCATCCATTTGCTCAATAAAATAGCGTGGTTTGGTGTAGCCCAAGCTGCTGTTAATTAAATCAGCACCATTTTTATCAGCCCATTCGGCAGCTTCAAGCCAAAACTCTTCTTCTGAGAATTTTTCGGTTTTGCTTTTTTCAGTTCTAGCTAATAAATAAGTGGCTTCATAGGCCAAACCCGTAAAAACATCATCGCCCATTCGGCCGCCAATACAACCGGTTACGCCCGTTCCATGCGAGCTATAATCGTAAACAAAAGATTCTTTTCTTACAAAATCGTAATTGGCTTCAATGTTTAAATGTTCAAGACCATCATGCCCGTCAAAGCCAGAAAATCCAGCGTCTAAAACCGCAATTCTTATGCCCTTGCCTGTATATCCTGCATCGTGAAACGCAAAGCCATTCATTCTTTCCAATTGAAATGTTGCATATCTATCGGCAGCTTCTTGCGAAATATCATCCGCTTTTTGTGTTGCCATTGTAATAACGGCATTCATTGGCGCTTTGTTAACCGACTTTACAAATTCGAGCTCTAAAAGCTCAGTGGCCAGATTTTCATTTCCCCAAATGGTAATCATATTTAACCATCGGCTGGTTGCGGTGCAAGAATCTGCTTTGGTAAGAACCGTGTTTTTATAAGCTTCGCTAACTGGAAAATCGGTTTGGTTAATTGCCACTCCACATCTTGTTCTTCTTTCAAGTGCTTTAGGGTGGAAGTATTCGGTGGGATTAAATTCAACCCCGTTTTTATCTTTCAAATACACATAATACTTGTACTGGGCCGAAAGGCTTAAAGCCATAAAAGCACCGATTATTACAAAGGCCAGTTTCTTCATAAGCTAAATATTAAACAAAGGTTTTACACCACGAATAATAAATTCAACACCAATGGTCATGGTAATAAAGCCAATAATTTTTGTTAGTGCCTCGAGACCCGACGAACCTAATATTGGCAATAATTTAGCTGAATATCTAAATGACAAATACACTAAAAAAGCAATAAGAACAATAGCCAGGGCTATTAATAGGTATTTGTAAAATTCACCTGCTGCCACATTGGTGCTCATAGAAATGGTTACCGCCATTGAACCAGGGCCAGCTAATAATGGAATTGCCAGAGGAGTAAGCGAAATATCTTGCTTGCTTAAGCCTTCTTCTCTAGATTGAGTAGTTAAATTGGGCTTTTCCACGGTGTTTAGCAGCATATAACCTGAGCGCAAAATGATTATTCCGCCGGCAATGCGAATACCTTCAAGCGAAATGCCGAAGAAATTCATAACAAACGAGCCTGCTATTAAAAACCCTAATAGAATTAGCACCATAAAAAATGCCGACTTCTTGGCCATTGATATTCTATGCCTATCAGATGCTTTTACCGTTAAGGCTAGAAAAACGGGCATGGTGCTTAATGGATTTACTACCGAGAAAAAAGCAGTAAGTGCACCAATAAAATATAGGGTTACCTCATTTTTCATTGAAACACAAATGTAGTGTTTGAACCAAGCGTTATTGCACCACTAGTGTAAGACTTGCTGTTTTTCCATGTGCAGAAGTTGCCACAATTTGGTATAGTCCTTTTGGCCAATTGGCTGTTTCTAACTGGTAGTTGTGGCCAATTTGGTTAGCAGAATGAACTATTTGTCCCAGATTATTAAGCACTTGAAGCGAACCTTTAGCATAATCGTAATTATCAGTTCTTAATATAGAAATGCCATTTGTAGGGTTTGGAAAAAGTTCAAAATTTCTAGTTGCTTCTATTTGTGGCACCGAAATAAATGGGTTGCCAAGACCTTTTAAGTAATGTAAACCGCCGCGCTCATTTCCCACTACAACATCAAACAAACTATCATTATTTAAATCGGCAATGGCCAAATTGGAGTAGGAACCAAATCGTTTATTTAAAGTGTCTTTTTTAAGCGAGTTATATACAAAGTTTTTACGCTTTGAAAAGGTGGTTTGTGTGGCTGAAATATTATCAAAAAACACCACTTCGCCATAATCATTACCCACCAACATTTCGGGTTTTTCATCGTTATCAATATCTGCAATTACGGGCCTTGCGTAGCCACCAATATTATTTCGGCCATCCCATAAACTCACCTGTGCTTTACCGAATTCGTTGGTTTTTAATGTCCAATTATTGCCATTGTCCATTTGCCAAAAATCAACAAACCCCGTATCGGTTCCAATAAATAAATCGGTTTTATTATCAGCATCAATATCATATAAATAAGGCGCCAAACTTCTTGTAGATTCTATACCTGCATACTTGGCATCTTTAAAGCTAAAACTGGCTGTTTGGTTTGGTTGTTTAGCGTTTTCATAAAACAGCAACTTGCCATATTTATCAGTGCTCACGCCAATTAATAAGTCAATGGTGCCGTTGTTGTCTACATCGCCAAATGCTGGTGCTGCATGATTTTCTTTTCTGGCAAAAAGGTCTAAATAGTTGTCGTTTTTTAGTTGAAACTTGGCCTGGTTTTTACTACCAATGTTTTCATAAAGTGCCAACCTATAATAAGCATCACGGCCGTTGGTGTCTGCTTTTGGCGCTGAAACAATCAGGTCCATATCACCATCACCATCCTCATCAAAAAAGGCAGGGTAGCTGTTGGTTCCGAGGTCAATAGTTTGATCGAACAGATAGTCGTTCTGCACATAATTGAAGGTTGGATTGTTGTTTTTACCCTTGTTTTTAAAGAACCACTGTTGGTTTACGCTGTAGCCTTCGTCAGAGCTTGGACCAGGAGCGGCGATGAGATCTTTTACTCCGTCAAAATCCATATCTAAATAATAAAGTGCAGGGAAAATATCAATATCAATTGGCTTAGAAGAAGGAAAATCGTGAACGAATTTCATCATTGAATCTCGCCTTTCGTTATTGTCTTTCTTTCCATTCTCTAAAAGAATTACATCTGGATACGAAATATCGCTCAGCAACATGTCATAGTCGCCATCACCATCATTGTCAAGAATTAAAAGGTTTGAGCCAGTGTGTTGCCCTGCTCGTTTAAACTCTCCATCCAAATTGCACTTATCAAGATGATAAACCTCGTTATCGCTACCTTCCGAAAATCTTCCCCAGCAATGGGTTTCCACTTCAAACCGCATCGAGTCGCATGAATTAAACCTTTCTATACCCATGTTTCGAAAGAAAGTAACCTTATTATCGTCATTGTCGAAACAGAAAATATCCAAATCTCCATCGCCGTCATAATCAAAAATGGCAGGAACATCAGTTGTTGAAGGGCTCATGTTCAACAAGAAATCAAAACTTGGATCGAAGTAATGAAAGCCAAAAGTATCGGGGTAAGCATATTTTCTCCTTTTAAACCTGAGTGTCTTGTTCTCGCTCACATTTTCATGTAACACAAAATAGTTGTTTTGAATGGTGAAAATGTCTTTTTTACCATCGCAGTTGTAATCGGCCAAAATCACAAAATGTTGGAGCGGCACGTTGAAATAATCAGCATAATCGGGAGCGAAAGTGTATTGCGGATTAATGGCATTGCCGTTGCCTAAAAAAGTAAGTAACTGTTGGCCTTCCCTATCAAAAATTACAAGGTCTTCGTTTCCATCAAAATCCAAATCAATGGAATTGAATCTAGGATAGCGCAAACCGCCAAAAAAGCCGTTCTTACTATCTCCGTTTGCAGTTTTAAGAACGGGTGGGTCAGTTTCAGCCAAATAGTATTTGCTTTTTTGGGCATTTGCAAGCTTGCTGCAAAAGGCAAAAAGACAAATGAAAACGAAATTGAAAATCTGTTTGCGATTCATAGTAGGAAGTTTTGGCTGCTAAGTTTAGAAAATCAAAGCCCTTCGAAAATACCAATTATTTAGGGCAATATTATTATTTGGTGTTCATTTAGAAGCTTCAACAATTACTATTAATTGGCTACGAACCTTTGTAATTTTGAACCCTAAATACTGAAACTTGACACAAGCAAAACGCAGCATCTTAGTTACGAATGACGATGGCATTACGGCTCCGGGCATTGCCCACTTGGTAGAAGTAGCCAAGCAATTTGGCAATGTAGTGGTTGTAGCGCCAGATAGTCCGCAAAGTGGTATGGGCCATGCCGTTACCATATCTAAACCCATTAGGCTAGAGAAGGTAAACGAGTTTGAAGGTGTTGAGAGCTACCAATGCTCAGGCACACCTGCCGATTGTGTTAAGTTAGCCGTTGACCAAGTTTACCACCACAAACCCGATCTTATTCTTTCTGGCATTAACCATGGTTCTAATGCAAGTATTAATGTGTTGTATTCAGGCACCATGTCGGCAGCGGTTGAAGGCGCTATTGAAGGCATTCCTTCAATTGGCTTTTCGCTAATGGATTATGCCCGCAATGCCAATTTTTTACCAGGAATTCCGTTTATCACTTCAATTGTGGCAAGTGTTATTGAAAATGGTTTAACTGATGGTACTTTGTTGAATGTGAATATTCCTGTTGGTGAAGCTCACGAATTAAAAGGCATTAAAATTTGCCGCCAAGCAAAAGCCAAATGGGACGAAAACTTTGAAGCTCGCAAAGACCCGCACGGCAGAGATTATTATTGGATGGTAGGAAATTTCAATGATTATGATCATGGACACGACACCGACCTATGGGCATTAAAGAACAAGTATGTATCTATAGTGCCTACTCAATTTGATATGACCGCCCACCACATGATTGGCCACTTAAATACTTGGGAATTTTAATTATGAACGAAAAAGCAAAAAATTTTATAGCCGGTTTAATAGCCTGCATGCTCTTTGCCACCATTGGTTTTGTTGTGTTTTATGCCGTTAAATTTAACGATTACACTTTCTCTGAATATTTGAATTTATCAACCAAAAATGGCATGCTCCCAAAAATTCTTGCCATTTGTTTAATGCCTAATCTTATTCCATTTCATTTCTTCTTGAATAAGCGGAATTACAGGGCCGTTTATGGTGTTTTAACAGGCATGTTGCTTTGGGCGGTTGTTATTATTTGGTTTAAGTACGTGGCCGTTTGAAGTATTTTATTATAGCTGGCGAAGCCAGTGGCGATTTGCATGGCGCCAATCTTATTAGAGCCATAAAAGAGAAAGATGCACAGGCAGAATTTGCTTTTTGGGGAGGAGATCAAATGGCAGAAGCCAGTAAAACTGAGCCCTTAAAACATATCAGCGAACTAGCTTTTATGGGTTTTGTTGAAGTTTTGGCCAACCTTAAAACCATATTGGCCAATTTTAAACTTTGCGAAAAGCATATTCAAGAATTTGAACCAAACAAGGTTATTCTTATCGATTATCCAGGTTTTAACTTAAGAATGGCCAAGCATATAAAATCAATAAACCTGCCTGTAATCTATTATATATCGCCACAAGTTTGGGCTTGGAAAGAAAACCGTGTAAAGAAAATAAAGCAATACGTAGATCAAATGCTTTGCATACTTCCATTCGAAAAAGCATTTTATCAAAAATGGAATTATGAAACCGCGTATGTAGGCCACCCACTTTTAGATGTTGTGGCACAATTTCAAGCTGCGGTTGAAAAAATTGACAATGCGCCCATTGCATTAATTCCAGGTAGCCGAAAGCAAGAAATTGCCAAAATGCTACCTATTATGCTCAAAACAGCAACCAAATTTCCGAACGAAAATTTCATAGTAACAGGCGCCCCTGCCATAAATGAAAGTTTTTACTATCAATTTCAGCTACCGGATAACGTGCAAATAATGTTTGGCCAAACCCACCAAATAATGCATAAGGCTAAAGCTGCATTGGTAACATCTGGAACAGCCACATTAGAAACTGCTTTGTTTAACACACCCGAAGTGGTTTGTTATAAGGGCAATTACATTAGCTATTTGCTTGCAAAGCAATTGGTTAAAATCAAGTACATCTCTCTGGTAAATCTCATTATGGACAAAGAAGTGGTGAAAGAACTCATTCAAGGAGATTTTACCGCTAAAAATTGCATTGCTGAATTGCAGAAATTACTCTCTCAGCAGGGCAGAGCCACTATGCTTGCCGAGTATAAAACACTTAGAACCAAACTTGGTGGAGTTGGTGCATCTGCCAGAGCGGCTGAGTTGATTGTGGGGAGGTAAAGAATTTACCGTAGAAATACTTTTTCCCTAACAAGCCTTCCATCACTGGTCTTTAATTCCACAATTAGTATTGAGTTGTTTTGAGATTGATTATTAAGATTGAAAGATCCAAGCAAATTCTGTTTGCTTATCAAAATTCTTCCTGTTAAGTCATAAACTCTAACATCACTTGGTTTATTAGTTCTTATGATAACATCATGTCCAATGCTATAAATTCTTACATCGTTATGATTATTAGGACTTGATTTGTTTACCAAAACGGGTTGGCCTGAAAATACAAATACAACTACAGTGTCTTCATTTCCTAGACTATCAGTTACATATCTAGTATCGGCTCGAAGAATAGTATGAATCACACTGTCTGAATAGAACTCCCAATAGACTAATGATGCATACTCATAGCTTGGCTCACCTATTATGGGTGTAATTTTAATATCAAAATCAAATTTCCTTTTTATTCTAAGCGCATCATACCATTTACCATTAGGGATTTTCATCTTTCCATAACCATTCACTTCATATCGAGCCTTCATGTCAACGTCAACTTTCGCAAAAATTAAGTCTCTAAAAGCCGTAGTTGAATCAAAATATTTGTCAGCGTACGAAAGCGGTGTTTCCAAATAGGCCAATGGTTTCTTGAATTCCAATCCTATAAGAGCGGGCAGGCCTATATCTGGAGTAATTCCGACTATTTGTAGAGTGTCATTTTGCCTTTTAAAGAAAGTGTTACCAAAACTTGTTTCGAGTGCAAATTCTGCTGATGGAACATCTCGGCCACCTGCCACAGTACTTGGAATCTTAAATTCTTGTGTATCTCTTTCCGCTTTTCCAATATTCGAAACGTCCACTTCGAAATATGCCCTGGTTGTATCAAATAAGCGCCAAGGCAATTCTGAAGGGTCAATGATTACATTGTCAGTATAATATTCGGCTTCAGGTGCCGGAAAATTCTTCCTTGTAATCGTAACCTGCGCATTTACTGAAATGGTTGCAAAAAGCAAAAAGATAGAAAGAATTCGCATAGGAGTTGGTTATTAAGTTATAAAAGTAAACCATATTTCAATTAATGGAGACAAATGTTGTTGTTAAGCTTTCTTAGCCTTCGTTTTTTCCATTTATTCATAGTCAAACTTCATATTTACCTCATAGAAGCTAATTTTGACCGAATTGGCATCTCATTTTTTAAGCAAGTAGCAAAATGAATAAAGTATTAGTTCTGGTTGACTTTACCCCTACCGCCGAAAAGGCAGCACAACAAGGTGTTTACTTGGCAAAAAAATTCAATTCATCAATTACTTTTTGTCATGTTTATGATTCTGCGCCAAGCGATGAAAAGCTGGCTAATGACATGTCAACCTATGTTGCTATTGCCCAAAATGGCGGCATTGAACATGAACTAAACGCTCCTGTTGGTGACTTTTTTGCCGAAACAGAATTACTAACTGAACGAATAAATCCAGCCATAACAGTGGTTGGAACTCATGGCAAAAAAGGGCTAAAACAAAACCTGTTCGGGGCACATATTTACAAATTGGCCAACCATGTTAAAGGCAATTTGCTTATTGTAAGCGATTCTTCTACACTTGCTAAAAATGGTTTTAGCAAAGTGCTTATGCCAGTGAGTGCCCATACCAACTACAGCCAAAAAGTGAAGGCAACCACCACTATTTTAGCCGAAAGTGGCCATGTTGACATTTTTGCGCTTCACAAGCCGGGCATGCCGTTAAGCGAAAAAGTGCAACATAATATTGAAAATGCCCTAGCCCTATTAAAAGATGCCAATGTGAATTGCGGACTTCTAGAGCAAGACGCACAAAAATTCTCAATCGGCTTTTCTAAAGAAACTTTTGATGTAATGGAAAAGGAACAAAACGACCTTATTACCATCATGACCAAAGTAAGCAAAGAAGGTGGTGTTTTCGGCAAAATCGACAAGGAGAATCTCATCTTAAATCCGGCTGGT
>JAGQWA010000420.1 GCA_020437725.1 Bacteroidota bacterium
TAAAGAAAAAGATACCGTCACGTGTCCCGAAGGCCTTGAGCTGGAGTTTAGTGTTATGGCGGATTCGAAGCGGGAAAATGATAGCTGTCGAATTTTCACAATGAAGAAGGGCAAATGTCGAACTTGCCCGAGGCTCGCGCAGTGCCTACCAAAATCACCGGAGGCAGAACAAAGTTACAGAAAGAGAATTACGGTAAACCTTCACAATGAAATTCAAGAAAAGACTAAAGCCCGAGAAAAGAGCTGGGAGTTCAGATTGGTTCGGGGCGAACGACAATGGAAGATGGAGGGTATTTTTGCCGAAGCAAAAGATAACCATGGTTTAGATCGCGCTCGATACCGCGGGCGAGCGAAAGTTCAAATCCAAGCGTACATGATTGCAGTGGTGCAGAATATCAAGCGCATGATGGGTAACGGCCCGGTAGCCGAAATAGGACTACGACTGGCCGCGAATGCGGCTAGGCCGATCGGCCAAACCAAATTTGGTGAAAAACTGCGAATATTTTTTCAAATTTTTTTGAATCCTTGTTTTGCCTGACGTTTTTCAACAGGCCCACTTGAATGGCATCCAGCACATCTCAAGGGGCATCCTGTTATCTGGTACGCCAATGAAATTTCTGTGGGGATTTCTTGAAATACTATCTGACGGCTACTATATCTCATGTACTCATTACAGGGCAGCCACTACAGGTAGTCAATTTACTGAAAACAATATCGACCTGCGTATGATTAGCGTCAGATACGGGTCTAGCTCGACGCCAATTTAGCTTGCGCCAAGCAAGCATAAACCGCACATTCCCAATGTCGCCATAAAGATACCCATTGCCGCCGCTGATACCAACACAAGTCCAGTAAAACTAGAAATCACTATATGTTTAACTAAGGTCATAAGCTCTCCTGTGAATTTAAGTGTAACCTGATAGGACCTATATTCTTATGACTCCCGTCATACCAGTGACCTTCCCCCTAAAAATTGAATGATACTGATTTAGATCATAGCTGCTTCTTCGTAATTTAGCCCTACCATTTCTTGACGATCAACGGCCTCAATTACACTTGCTGCCTCCGCAATCAATGCATATAAAGCATCCCTCCCTGAGTTGAATGTTATTCGAATTGCAATCTGAACACTTAATGCCTTTAATTTCTGTCATATACTTTTTTAGAGTGCGTGCGATCGCCTTTGAAAAAGATGTAATGTTCCCCTCGCTCTTAATAAGTTGGGAAACGATAAACGCAATATCAGCGCCATGGCGGAGAGCTGTAGAAATCATTCGAGTTAGTGCCTCCTGCTCATCCGATTCAAAGAATTTACTTATATTTTCTATAGCCCAACCATCATCAGTTTCTAAATTGTAAATACCTGAGCCAGCTTTAATTAGTTTCCCCTTTTTAGGTTTAGGCGGAAGTAAAAGACGATCCTGTTTCATAGCAAAAACCTCATACGGATCACCATCGAGCAGTCCGACGACAACAACCCACTTTTGACCGCTAGTTGTAAGCGGGTGAATTTCACAATCTAACGACTTTGGTCGTGGAGTCGCTTGGGTCCGCTTCACGCCTAAGTTTTTCTGCACGGCTGTGCTTTCAGAAGAAAGCACAGCCATCATTGTGCCCTCTCGATAAGACGTACAACCCTTTATTGTCCTAGTCTGGTATACTTCCATATAAAGTCGCTTAAAATCATCATACGGATAGTCCTTAGATATATTCACGGTCTTGGACATGGCCGAATCAATATATTTTGAGAAAACCTCCATAGTTCGCACGTGATCATCAATTGATAGTTGGTATGAAGTTGCTGCCCAATCTGCATCAGGGTCCCAGGTCTTCATTTTGGTGTGATACTTGACAGCATAGTCTTGAATTGGTGACTCCTTCAAAAGACCTCGAGAGGCATCAAATTTCCAAACTTGATTGTTAACCTTCGTAACTAAAATATCTTCACCGCCCTCTTTAACCCAGTCCCATTCAGTAGTGCCCGGCTGCAGCTCAAATGTTTTCTCTGGCCAGTTTATATTATTAGGCACTGTCAATCCAATAGGAGCAAACGGTTGAATTGAGGTTCGAATATACTCGGTCATAAAAAGAGGTTCGAGACCACCAGATACATTATTCGCCAGGACGGAGCTGTTTCCTGTAGGCTGAATTGAAAGCAAATGACTATTACGCAGTCCATATCGACGAATTTTTTCCATTGTTTCTGGATTAAGTCGTTGTACAAACTGCCCAGCTAAGTATTTTTCACTTTCAAATGCGGGGAAGGCCCCCTTCTCTTTAGCTAGAAGCGCTGATGCTGAATATGCTTCATTCATCATAAAATCACAAAGCTCTTCTGTTAACTTCAGAGCCTTTTTTGAACCATAGCGAACTCTTAGCATCATAAGAGCCGAACCATAGCCCAACACACCCAAACCAATGCGACGTTTGTTTAATAGATTTTCTCTTTGTTCTAATAGCGGCACTAGTGTCTTGTCATTAACGTTATCCATAAAACGTACGGCTGTATGAATGGACTCTTTAAGTTTAACTGTATCCCAAGTGCCCTGTTCGGCATCTATAAACTGTGTTAAATTAAGTGACCCAAGTAAGCAACATCCTCCGACTGGCAAGACCTGTTCGCCGCATGGGTTTGTCGCATTGATATACTCGAGATAATATAAATTATTGAGCCTATTAATAGTATCAGAGAACAAAACGCCCGGCTCATTACGATTGTATGTCGACTTCATAATTAGGTCCCACAACTCTCCGGCGTTTTCGTACGTTTTGTACTTTTTAACGGGTAGCCCTCGGCTTTTCCAAGACGTCAAGTTTCCATCCCAATACTTCTTGTATTCGCTTGGAACGAGCTCATAGTCTGGAAACTCAAGATGCCAAGGCAAAGAGTCTTGCACGGCGGTCATAAAATTATCGTCAACCAGAACTGACATGTTAAACTTTGTCAGGCGATTCGGAGTTTGTTTGGCAGTTATAAACTCCTCAATATCCGGGTGGAATAGGGAC
>JAGQWA010000421.1 GCA_020437725.1 Bacteroidota bacterium
AAGAATTCTGGTAACACTAGGGTTCATAGCTATCTATAGGTTGGGTTCATTTGTTGTTTTGCCGGGTGTAGATCCAGAAGGATTGGAAAGTTACACAGCTAGTGCACAAGATGGCATTATGGGTCTTATTAACATTTTTGCAGGGGGTGCGTTTGCACGTGCTTCAGTATTTGCATTGGGTATTATGCCTTATATCTCTGCGTCAATTGTTATTCAATTACTAGGTATTGCTGTTCCTTATTTCCAGAAACTTCAAAAAGAAGGAGAATCAGGCAGAAACAAACAAAATCAAATTACAAGGTATTTAACCATCATAATCACTGCTTTCCAATCAGTAGCGTTTTTAGCAAATCTAAAAGCTCAATCTGAAGGGGCAATAAGTGCAGAAATGAATCCTATGGTATTTATGGTAGTGAATGTTATGCTCCTTACCACTGGTACCTTATTCGTAATGTGGTTAGGTGAAAAAATTACCGACCGTGGATTGGGTAATGGTATTTCGCTTATCATCATGATCGGTATAATTGCACGTCTTCCACAGGCTATGTTAGAAGAAGTGGCGAATAGGCTCGATGCAGGTGGTGGTTTAGTGATCTTGTTATTAGAGTTAATTATATTATTACTTGTAATATTAGCTGCTGTTGCTTTAGTACAAGCTGTTAGAAGAATTCCAGTACAATATGCTAAAAGAGTTGTTGGTAATAAGCCGATGGGTGGCGTAAGGCAATACCTCCCATTAAAAGTGAATGCAGCCGGCGTAATGCCAATTATTTTTGCTCAGGCATTAATGTTTATTCCTGGAACACTTGCTGGTCTATTTACAGATTCGTCAGACAGCGCAAATACAATCACGGTAGCTTTTAATGATATTACTGGCCTAACCTATAATTTAACATTTGGGGTATTAATAGTGCTGTTCACGTATTTCTACACTGCAGTAACAATTAATCCTACCCAGATAGCTGATGATTTAAAGCGAAATGGTGGATTTGTTCCAGGTATCCGTCCAGGAAAAGAAACAGCAGATCATATCGATGAAGTAATGAGTAGAATAACATTCCCAGGCTCAGTTTTTCTTGCAATAATTGCGGTGTTGCCGGCTGGAGCTATGTTATTTAATATAAGTACTCAGTTTGCTTATTTTTTTGGCGGCACATCGTTACTTATTATGGTAGGTGTAGTGTTAGATACGTTGCAGCAGATAGAAAGTCATTTGCTCATGAAGCGATATGATGGGCTTTTAAAAACAGGAAGGTTAAAAGGAAGATCATCAGTAGGTGGTGCGGGGTAATGAATTTTATGTTACTTTTGCAAACCCAAAAAAAATGCGCCAATGGCTAAGCAATCAACAATAGAATTAGATGGCAAAGTGCTAGAAGCACTACCAAATGCTACGTTCAAGGTTGAGCTTGAGAATGGTCATGAAATTTTAGCGCACATTTCAGGTAAAATGAGAATGCACTACATTAGAATTTTACCTGGTGATAAAGTGAAGTTGGAAATGTCTCCATACGATTTAACAAAGGGACGAATAACATATAGATACAAATAGCAATGAAGGTTAAAGTATCAGTAAAAAAGAGAAGCGCAGATTGCAAAATTGTGCGTAGAAAAGGAAAGATTTACGTAATTAATAAAAAGAACCCTAGGTTCAAGCAAAGACAGCATTAATATGGCTCGAATTACCGGTGTTGACTTACCCAAGAATAAGAGAGGCGAAATAGGCCTTACTTATATATTTGGAATTGGCAGAAGCACTGCTCGTAAAATATTAGACGAGGCAGGCGTTAGCTATGATATTAAGGTTAACGATTGGTCTGATGATGACCTAACATCAATTAGACGAATAATTAATGAAAATTTTAAGGTAGAAGGTGATCTGCGTACAGAAGTTTCTATGAACATTAAACGTTTGCAAGATATTGCTTGCTATCGTGGATTAAGACATAGAAAAGGTTTGCCGTTGCGCGGACAGCGTACTAAAACCAATGCCAGAACCAGAAAGGGTAAGAAGAAAACTGTTGCTAACAAGAAAAAGGCAACCAAATAATTGATGTAATATGGCAAAGAAATCGACATCAAAAACAGTTACTAAAAAAAGAAAGGTTGTTATAGATCCTACAGGGAAAATCTATATAAAAGCAACTTTCAATAATATTATTATAAGCGTTACCAATTCTAATGGCGATGTTATCTCATGGTCATCAGCAGGTAAAATGGGCTTTAGAGGTTCTAAAAAGAACACTCCTTACGCCGCTCAAGTATGCGCAGGCGATTGTGCGAAAATAGCATACGAAGGCGGTATGAGAAAGGCAGACGTTTATGTTAAAGGTCCTGGTTCAGGTAGAGATGCTGCTATTAGAGCATTTCACAACTCAGGAATAGAAGTTCAAACCATTTATGATGTAACTCCGGTTCCTCATAATGGCTGTCGTCCACCAAAAAGAAGAAGGGTTTAAAAGAAAATAAGTTATGGCTCGATATAGAGGACCAAAATCTAAAATTGCTAGACGTTTTAAAGATCCAATTTTTGGACCTGATAAAGCTTTAGACCGTAAGCCTTACACTCCCGGTCAACACGGACCAAATAAAAGGAGAGCTAAGCAATCTGAGTATGCAGTTCAATTGGCTGAAAAGCAAAAGGCTAAATATACCTATGGCTTGTTAGAAAGACAATTTAGCAACCTATTTAAAAAGGCCGCTCGTAAAAAGGGTATTACTGGCGAGAACTTGCTTAAATTTTTAGAGTCTAGACTTGATAACACGGTGTTTAGACTTGGGTTAAGCCCTTCAAGAGCGGGAGCGCGCCAATTGGTTGGTCATAGACATATTACAGTTAACGGTGAAGTGGTGAATATACCATCTTACACCTTACGCGCTGGCGATGTAGTTGCAGTTAGAGAGAAATCAAAAACCTTGGTCGCTATTACCGATTCATTGTCAAGATCAAGAAAGAATTTTCCTTGGTTAGAATGGGATAATTCTACTCTTTCTGGAAGATT
>JAGQWA010000422.1 GCA_020437725.1 Bacteroidota bacterium
CAACTGCCAGTTTGATATTGACACAGCTGTGCCTTTGGGTTTAATGCTTAATGAGTTAATAACCAATGCCTTTAAGTATGCCTTTAAACTAAACATGGGTGTTTTAAAGGTTGAAATAGTACCAAAAGGCAATGATGGTTACGAATTGGTGGTAGCCGATAATGGCCAAGGATTGCCAAAAGATTTTGATTTGAAAACGGCGAAAAGTTTAGGCTTAAGATTGGTGAACCGACTTAGTCGCCAACTTTACGGTAAGGCTGAAATTGATTCGCAAAATGGTGCTAAGTTTACCATCTCTTTTAAAGATACCTTGCAACGCAAACAAGTGGCCTAATGAGCAAAGTAAAAATTCTGGTAGTTGAAGACGAAATAGTTATAGCGGATAACATTTGCGATACACTAGATGAATTGGGCTACCAAGTGTTTGAGCCAGCTATAAACTATACAGAAGCATTAGAGCTGCTCGAAAACGAAAGCCCAGATATTGCCATGCTTGATATTCAATTAGCAGGCGCAAAAGATGGAATTGACCTAGCATGGAAGATTAAGGAAGACTACGACATTCCGTTCATCTTTCTTACATCTAATGCTGACCCACGAACGGTAGAAAGAGCCAAAAAACTCACGCCACCAGCTTATTTGGTGAAGCCCTTTTCTAAGGACGACCTTTATACATCTATCGAACTTGCGTTATATAACCACTACGGAAACTCATTTGAGAAACAAGAACAAGAGCCACCACAGGTAATTGTAAACGATGCCATTTTTGTAAAATCTAAGAACCTGTTCCAAAAGGTGAAATTGGCAGAAATTCAATACTTAAAGGCAGAGCATGTATATGTAGAGTTACATGTAGAAGGCGGCAAGAAACACCTTATTCGCAACAGCATGAACGCTTTTTGCGAAAAAATGCCAGAGAACTTTTTCCGCATTCACCGTTCTTATGCCATTAACCTGCACCATTTGGAAGCAATAAATTCTTCATATGTTTTAGTAGGTGAAGAAGAAATTCCTATAGGCAAAAACTACCGCGACGAACTCATGAAACGCGTGCGAGTAGAGTAATTCTTTCTTTCCGATGGAAGAGAAATTACCAATTACTATTTTGGAATATTAATAGAACGTTCCAAATCAACTTCTCTGGTTCTTAAATTAATTAATGATCCTACACAATTTAGCTACAGAATACATGATAATGTTCTGAGACACCATTTACATGTTCTGAAATTCATGTGCTTGTAAAATCGACCCAATTACTTTGCACCTGCAAACATTTAAGTAAAAAGTCATGTTAAAAAATTCCTTTAAAATACTAGGGTTATTACTAACAGCCAATTTTCTTTACGGTCAAAACATCGGGGTTGATTTCTTAAATCAAACAGGTGGTAAAAAGTTTGATTACGCAGTAGATGTTGCTACTGATAGCGAAGGGAACATAATAACAATGGGAGTTTTCATAGATTCAGTTGATCTTGACCCAGGCACAAACAAGCAATTAGTCTATTCTAAAAACAATTCTATGTATTTGCAAAAAACAGATACAGACGGTAAACTGATTTGGATAAAAACCATTTCAAGCACAGTTAGTCACATTTTAATATATAGACTAGACGTTGATATTGATAACAATATTTTGGTTGCCGGGGCATTTCGTGCCAAAACTGATTTTAATCCTGGTACCGACTCCTTTTTTGTGGAGCCAAACGGCAGTACCAACGGGTTTGTTCTTAAACTGAATAATGATGGAGAATTTACATGGGTGTATACCTGCGGGAGTGGTTTAGGTACCTATGCCAGAACGGTAGATACCGACAGTGAAGGAAATGTGTACCTGTCAGGAGATTTTGAACTTGCTTTTGATGCTGACAATGGAGAGGGTGAAACTAAATTAACGCCAGTAGGAGAAAGCGATGTCTACATTATTAAATTAAATAGTGCTGGCGAGTTTCAGTGGGCCACTAGCTTTGGCGGAGATAAGCACGACGATGTTGGTGAAGTATTAGTTGATAATTCTGATAATGTATTGGTAGCAGGTGGTTTTGAATCTACAGTAGATTTTGATCCAGGTGTAGGTGAAACTAAATTTACAAGTAACGGAAGAACAGATGCCTTTGTGAGTAAATTCAACAAAGACGGAAATCTACTTTGGGCACAAGCTATTGGCGGTTCTAGTAGCGATTTTGGCCTTTGTTTAGCTAATGGTAATAATGGAAACGTGTATATGGGTGGATATTTTTACGATTCTGTTGATTTTAATCCTGGTAGTGGTACACACTTTTTAAAGTCGAATGGAAGCGATGACATATTCATTTTAAAATTAGATGCAGCAGGCTCGTATAATTGGGCAAAATCTGTTGGGGGTACCTTTAGAGACAGAGCCATATGCCTTGATACAGATGAGCAAGAAAACGCCTATTTATCTGGCTTCTTCAGTAGAGATGTAGATTTTAACCCCAACGATGGAGTAGATACGGTGAAATCGAAAGGTTATGATGACATTTTTGTTCAAAAATTAGATAAAGATGGTGAATACGAATGGACTTTTACGTTTGGTGGCGTAAAGCGCGAATTCCTTTACGGAGCACATTACGATGGCAATACCATGATTTTAGCAGGAAGTTTTGAAGACACAATTACATTGGCTGACAATAGACAATTCATTTCAAAAGGTTTTGCCGATGGTATAGTTTTTAAGCTGAAAGACAAATCAGTTGGCTTACCAAAAGATCAACAAAAAATGTCAGTAGCGCTTTATCCAAACCCAAACCAAGGTAATTTTCTGCTTCGTTTAAACAAATTGCAAGAGAATGTTAGCATTAGCATTTACCAAGTAAATGGAAAACTAATAAGTAAGGCTACTTACCAAAATCAACGTGAAATTCCATTACAAATACAATCAGAGAGCGGCATGTATTTAGTGCAAGTAGAAACCAAAGAAGGTGTAGAGCAGGTACTAGTGTCTATACAGTAAGAAATTAAATATT
>JAGQWA010000423.1 GCA_020437725.1 Bacteroidota bacterium
CATTTCTAACTTAATAACCCAAACTTATGATGAAAATTATATTTCGGTTATCACAGGAATTGGGGCTGAAGTGGTTCCACCCATAATTGAAAGTGGCGCGGTAAATCATGTGTTTTTTACGGGCAGCACAGCGGTAGGAAAAATAGTTGCTAAAATGTGTGCCGAGCAGCTCATTACCAGCACACTTGAACTGGGCGGTAAAAGCCCAACCATTGTTCACCAATCTGCCAATATTAAAGTAGCTGCTCAGCGTATTGTGTGGGGCAAGTTTTATAATGCCGGCCAAACCTGCATAGCGCCAGATTATGTGCTGGCTCATAAATCGATAATTGACCCATTGTTGAAAGAAATGCAAGTAGCCATTGCTCATTTTTTCGGCAAAAACGCACACGAATCAGATAGTTACGGACGTATAATTAATGACCGACAATTTAACCGGCTAAAAGACCTTCTGAACAGCGGCCAACTATTTTTGGGTGGTGAAACAGATGCTGAAACGCGATTTATAGCCCCAACCATTTTAACTGGTGTTACGCTTAATTCGCCCATTATGCAAGAAGAGATTTTTGGTCCAATTCTTCCGGTAATTGCCTATTCAGATTCTAGTGAAATTGAGTTGATTATAAGCAAAAACCCAAATCCATTGGCGCTTTATGTTTTTAGCAAGAACAAGAAGTTTCATCAAGAACTAATTAATAAAATTTCATTTGGCGGCGGCGCTATAAACAACACACTAGTTCAATATGCAAGTACTGAAATTCCATTTGGCGGTTTCGGTGCAAGTGGCTGGGGTAATTATCATGGAGAAGCCGGATTCCATGCCTTTACACATTACAAAAGCATTACAAAATCAGGCACTTGGTTCGATTTAAAACTCAAATACCCACCATATAATTCGTTAAAAGACAAGCTGGTAAGATTAGTTTTGGGTTAAACCATTTTTAATTCACGTTCAATTCAACATTACGCAACTGGCGTTTGTTACTCGTCTTTTATAAAATTATACTTTTCCCAAAATGCAGCATCAAAAGGTATTTCTTCAAAATACTGTCTTTCTTTTATAGGTTTAGGATTATTCGTATTGGTACTGTTTATCATTAGATCAGTGGTCGTGGTTTCTAGCACCATTCTACCGCTGTTATTGTCTTTCCATTTGTTGTTTCGGGCATAGCTAATGCTTTTTAAAACATAATACTTGCCTTGCTTTTCGTAGTTGGTGGTTACTTTGTATTGTATTGAAACGGCCTTTCTTTCCTGGGTTTTGGCATCTGCGTAAACAGAGCGCCCAAGATTTGAATAATTGGTAGCTTCAACTTCTAGCTCATTCTTTAAAACTGCATAGTCTTTTTGGTTAATGTAGATTTTGCCTTTGTAGCTGGAAACATAGTAGTCGCCAGTTAATGCCAAATTAGGCTGAAGACATTTATAAGAAATTACCCAAATTTTTTCTTTATTCTGCTCAATCACTTTTTCAAGCTTCACGTTAAAATTATCTATGAAATGGGTGGTATCGGTATGTAGAATATTATGCGGTGTACGAACAATATCAAACTCTAAAATCTCATCGAGATTGGTGCTTCCTGATAATAGGCTTGCCACTTCAAAATTTCTTTTCACTTGAGTAAATGCATAACCAATGTCTGCAAATGCTGTTTTTACGTGCTGCTTATCATAGCCTTTGGCATCATAAATATTTAAAGCAGCCTGCCTTTCTGAAGTAGTTGAATTGTTTTCAACTCTTTTAGATCTGTAATAAGCGGCAGAAAGTAGTGAGCCATTTATGTAATTGTTCTGTGCTTTATTAGCCGCTCTTTTCAAAATGGTGTAATAGAATAAACTTTTGGCCTGAATAGTTACCTTATCAAGATTAAACTGTGCTTTTTTCATGGTAAGAATCGCTTCTTTTCCAACGTATTGATTAACACGTATAAAAAGTGGTTCAAAACCAACGGCAGTTATTCTTATGGTATCATTTACTTGGTTTGATGAGAATTTTAGCTCAAAGTCTCCGTATAAATTGGTGGTAGTACCCTTATAGTTTGAAGTGAGAACAATATTGGCAAACGAAACACCTTTTTTATCAGAATCAATCACTTTTCCTTTTATAAATTCTTGTGCGTTAACCTGTAATGCCAACACAAAAGCCATTAATACGGCCAAGAATGTGAACAATTGCTTTGTACTTTTCATACCACCTATTGTGATTATTGTAGTTGTAATTTTAACTGGAAACGAATTTTATTAATGTTAACGTATTGCGCGCAATGGTTAATCCTTTAATATCGTTACCACTCAAACTTCTGCATAATTATGAAAACTCCATTTTCAGTTTTGGTATTGCTCTTGAGCGTTCTGTTAACATCTTGTGTTTCAAAAAAGAAATATTTATCGCTTGAAGAAGCCAAACAGCGAAGTGATGCGCGTGCTCGCCAGCTAAAGCAAGAAAATGATGATTTATCGGCAAAGCTGAAAACAACTGAAAGTCAGAATAAGCAGTTGAACAAAAGCAACGAAAGTTTCAAAAACGAATACAATACCTTGCGAAATGAGATGATGACCAATAATGCCCAAAAAACCTTGGCCATTGATGAATTGAATAGAAAACTCACCACCCTATCTGGCGATAAATCGGCATTGAAAGATACCTTAACCGCTGCCATAAAAAGATACCAAACCAAGTCTGAAAAATTGAGAGAACAACAGGCAGCCTTACAAACCCAATTAGCTAATTCTGAAGCCAATGCAAAAGCGGTAAGCGCTTATTATGAATCGCTTGCTGTAATTGAGACTTGCCTTAATGATAAAATGGCTACCGAGCTAAAAGACTATTTAGCCGTTAAATACAACAATGAACTGCTAATTAGTATTGAAGAGAAGCAATTACTTAAAGGCGACAAGCTATCTGCTGATGCCAAAAAATTATTAGACTTTATTGCTGAATGTGCTACTGAAAATGGATTTACGCTGGTAATTGGAGCTGGTT
>JAGQWA010000424.1 GCA_020437725.1 Bacteroidota bacterium
ATACTTAGCCTTAACTAAGTTTCTCCATTCAATTACTTTCGTTTACTCACAAACCATCATTTGAGCAATTTAAGGTCTCTTGCTTCGCAAACTGCGCTTTATGGCGGAACCACCATATTGGGTAGGTTGCTCAATTTTGCTCTCATTCCATTATACACAAGGGTACTTCCAGGAACGGTTGACACTGGTGTGGTTATCATCCTTTACAGTTATGTGGCGCTATTAAATGTTATGTACAATGGGCATGGAAACCACCTATTTTTTTTACAGCTCCAAGCACGATGAAAAAAATGCTTTTAGAAACGGTTTGGGAGTAATTGTTGGTGCGGCCCTGCCATTAACGTTGCTCATTTTCATCTCAGCAAAATGGCTTGATTCTTTCCACAACACTGGCAATTATTTATACTACCAGCTCATAGCCGGAATGCTGCTTTTCGATGCGCTGGCGGTGTTGCCTTTTGCACAACTTAGAAGAGAGAATAAGGCTAAGAAATTTGCCTTACTAAAGTTTTTAAACATTATTCTCAATGTGGCCTTTAACTTGCTGTTCTTTTACGCTTGTTCGGCATTGGCAGATTCACCCAAATGGGGTCAGTATTTTAATCCAGCCCAAAAGGTGTTCTTCATTTTCGTTTCAAACTTTTTAGCAAGCGCCATAGTGTTGTTGGCGGTTAGTCCTCAAATAATTCAGAATCCACCCACGTTTAAGTTCAACCACATTGGCAAAATGCTCAAATATGCTTGGCCTTTAATTGCCGTTGGAATTGCTGCAGCTATTAACGAAACTTTCGATAAGCCTTTGCTCGAATATTTGCTTCCATTATCTCAAGAAGAAGCGCGGGCTGAAATTGGCATTTACGGCGCAGCATACCGATTAGGAATTGCCATGGTGCTGGTGGTGCAGGCATTTAAGTTTGCTGCCGAACCATTCTTTTTTTCCATTCAAAAAAACAGCGATGCCAAACCAACTTATGCCTTGGTGCTTAAATGGTTTGTAATTGTTCAGTGCTTGGTATTTCTGGCCGTTGCCCTAAATATTGATTCAATTATTCATTTACTAGATGAACGATACCATGCCGGTAAAAACATAGTAGCCATTGTTTTACTTGCTCAAATGTGTTTGGGCATTTACTACAACTTAAGTGTTTGGTATAAGCTAACAGAAAAAACCATTTGGGGTATGTACATGAGTTTTGCAGGTCTTGCAGTTACTTTAATGGTTAACTTTTGGCTGGTTCCAATACCGGGTATTGGTTATTTAGGCGCCGCGCTGGCTACCTTGTCATGTTACCTAGTTATGATGCTTTTGTCATTTATTATTGGCAGAAAGTATTACCCAATTCCTTACCAGTATGGGCGTATTAGTTTATACGTAGTGTTAAGTGTGGTTTTTTGGTTGTTGTTTAAAGGCTCAGGCGTTGAAGGATTTACCCAACAAACCATTGTTTCGGTATTGTTAATTCTGCTGTTTATGGCCGTAGTTTGGCATCTAGAGAAACCGAAAAATCTGATACTTTTGCGCAAATAGCCGAGAATTTTGGGGATTAGGGTTCATATTGTAAATAAGTCGAAACATCAATTGCCAAACTACCAAACGGCACAGTCAGCCGGGGTAGATTTACAGGCCAATTTAGAAGAGCCAATTAAGCTAGACCCATTGGGTAGAGCATTAATACCAACGGGTTTGTACTTAGAACTTCCACAAGGATATGAAGCCCAAGTTAGGCCTAGAAGTGGCTTGGCTATAAAGCACGGAATTGGCGTTCTAAACGCACCAGGCACCATTGATGCCGACTATCGTGGCGAAATCAAAGTAATTTTAATTAACCACTCGAACCACCAATTTGTAATTGAAGATGCAATGCGAATTGCCCAATTGGTCATTGCAAAATGCGAACAAGTAGCGTTTGTTCAGGTTCAAGAACTAAGTGAAACTGATAGAGGTGCTGGCGGTTTTGGCCACACCGGAATGTAAAGCAAAATCAACTAATACCAATAGAAAACTAAGCAATGAGAATTATTGTACCAATGGCCGGCATGGGCAAAAGAATGCGCCCACACACATTAACTGTTCCTAAACCGTTAGTGAATGTAGCAGGTAAACCTATTGTAGAAAACCTTGTTAACGATATAGCTAAACTTAGCAGAGACCAAATTGAAGAAGTAGCTTTTATAATTGGCCGCTTTGGTACCGAAGTAGAAAACCAGTTATTGCAGGTTGCTGCCAATATTGGCGCGAAAGGCAGTATTTACTATCAAGATGAAGCGCTTGGAACGGCACATGCTATTTACATGGCTGAGCAATCGCTACAAGGGCCATGTGTAGTGGCTTTTGCTGACACGCTTTTTCATGCAAGTTTTGAGCTAGATGTGCAAACCGATGGCATTATCTGGACCAAACAAATTGAAGATCCAAGGGCATTTGGGGTAGTAAACCTTGATGAAAATGGAATTATTACTGAGTTTGAAGAAAAACCTGAAGTGCCAAAATCTGATTTGGCCATTATTGGCATCTACTATTTTAAACAAGCCGAAGTGCTTCGTTCAGAAATAAAATATTTGCTCGACAATGAAATAATGGGCAACGGCGAATACCAAATAACCGATGCCCTTGAAAATATGAAAGCCAAAGGTGCTCAATTTAAGGCCCAAACAGTTAACGAATGGATGGATTGCGGCAACTACAAAGTAACCGTTGAAACCAACCAACGTTATTTGGAATTGAATAAGGGCAGAACCGATTTAATTGCAACTGATCTTCAACTTGAAAATGCCCAGGTAATTGAACCATGCTACATAGGCAAAGGGGTAAAAATCACAAATTCTGTTATAGGGCCACATGTTTCTGTTGGTGCTAACACTACAATTAGTAATTCTGTAGTTAACAACAGCATTATTCAAACCAATTCTGAAATTAATGGAATTGTTTGTTCTGGTTCAATGATTGGTCATTTTGCCAAAGTAAACAAGCAACCTTTATT
>JAGQWA010000425.1 GCA_020437725.1 Bacteroidota bacterium
TTTTAACCAGCCATCATCAGTTAGTACTTCTGCAGTTGCTTCTGGTCTTTCCCAATATCCTTTCATAATTTGTGGTCCACGACCCCAAATTTCACCAGGTTGGCCAGTTGCTACTTCATTTCCGTCATCGTCTCTAATAGTTAATTCTGACGACGGAAGTGGAATCCCAATCGTTCCTAGCCGTAAAGTTCCATCAACAGCATTACAACTTAAAACAGGTGATGATTCAGTTAAACCATATCCTTCAACCAAATCTGAACCGGTAACTTGTTTCCATTCTTCGGCAGTACTTTTTTGAACAGCCATTCCGCCACCAACCGATATTTTGAGCTTTGAAAAATCAATTGCCCTAAATGCTTCTTGATTTAAAAGGCCATTAAAAAGCGTATTTACGCCTGTAATTACTGTAAAAGGATATTTCTTCAAATCCTTTATAAATGCCGGCATATCTCTTGGGTTGGTAACCAAAATATTCTTGGCACCAATTTTTAGCATAGAAAGACAATTTACCGTTAAGGCAAAAATGTGATATAGCGGAAGTGCCGTAATAATGGTTTCTTCTCGTTCTCTAAGCAATGGCTTTTTCCATTCAGCAATTTGCATCATGTTGGCCATTATATTTCTGTTGGTTAGCATAGCACCTTTGGCAACACCAGTTGTGCCGCCAGTATATTGAAGAAAGGCTACATCATCACCAGCAATATCAACTTCATTATAGGTTGAATTGGCACCTTTTTTCATGGCTGTATTAAACGAAATGGCTGTTGGCAACGAATAGGCCGGCACCATTTTTTTAATTGACTTAACCACGAAATTCACGATGGCACCTTTTAGCCCGCCCAGCATATCGCCAATTTGGGTAACTACAATATGCTCAATATTGGTTTCAGGAAGTATTTGTTGCAGTTGGCTCGCAAAATTGGCAAGAATGATAACTGCCTTTACACCAGCATCATTAAACTGGTGTTTCATTTCTTTTGGCGTATAAAGCGGATTGGTGTTAACCACAATAGCCCCAGCCTTTAAAGCGCCAAACATTACAACGGGATACTGCAATAAATTGGGCATTTGAATGGCAATTCTATCGCCTTTTTTTATCCCCAAATCATTTTGTAAAAACGCCGCAAATTGGCTAGACAGAGCATCAATTTGCGCATATGTAAGCGATTTTCCTAAGTTTACATAAGCATCTAAGTCGGCATATTTTTTAAAACAGTCAACCGCAAAATCTTTTATTGAAGGAAAAATATCAGGGTTTATTTCGTGGTTAACGCCAGTTGGATAATGCTGAAACCAAATAAAACTCATATGCTTTTGTTTATTGAATTAATTGCTTGTCAATTGCCAATTGAATTGAAAGCGTAAAATAAACAAAAAACCAAATTGGCGCTATGGTGTGTCAGAATCTCCTTCTTTGTCGGGATATTTTAATTGCAAGGTTCGGTAACGCTCTCTGGCGTCAACACCATAAATGCTGTCTTTGTAATTAAAGATTATCATTCCGAGCAGCTCCTTGGCTTCTTGTTCTTTACCTTGTTGGTATTGAAGAATATTAGCCGCAAGATAAAGGGCATCATCAGCTAAAATATCGAAAGCATAGGTGGTAAATACTTCGTTTAAATGCTTTAAGGCGTCATCATAATTTCCTTTTCTGAATTGAATTCGGCCCTTGGCCAATAAAATTTCGTCGCTTAAAGAATGGCCAGGAAAAAACTCAAGAATGGTATCAAGCACAAGCAAGGCATCATCAAAACGCTTCATAAAAATGAACTTCTCGGCATTGGCATAAAGTTCTAATGGGGTTTTAATGGTGTCGAGCGCCAAGTTATCTTGAATAAGGATTGAAAGCTGAAGTGCATCATTGGCAATTAGCTCAGAAGTTGAGCCTTTAAGCACCTTTAGCTGTGCCGCCGCCCATTCAAAATCACCACGATAGAAAGAAAGTTTGGCGTTCATAAACTTGGCTTCGTGCCCTAGCGGATGGTCTTTAAACAGCTTTTCTACCTGACTGTATTTTAAGCTGGCTTCCCATATGTCGCCTGAAAGCAGGTAGTAGTTACCAATGTCTATTTTAATTCTACCACGAGTGTTTTGGTCAATTCTTGGCGAATTCTCTATTTCTTCTAAGCCTTGAATGGCTTCGCTATACTTGCCCAAATAAACGGCCTGTAATTCTGCTAAACGTATATAAGCTTCCCACCTTTCGTGAGCCGGAATTGCTCTTTCTTGAACAAATGATTTGAAATCGCCTTCAAGCTCAACCAACTCATCATTTTCTGGAATTTTTCCCAACGTTAACCGTTGGTATTTGGTATCTATTAAACCCAATTTTGCTTGATAATAATAGGGCATAGAAGAACCTAAACCCAGCACATAATCATAGCATTTTTCTGCTGTTTTAAATTCAATATTTGTTCTGCAAACTTCCGCCAATTCAATTAGTCTTCTGCCAGCTTCACTTAGCCTAACATCAAGAGATTTTAGTTGAATAAAAGCAGCATAGAATTCTCGTTTGCTCACGTAGGTCCAGCTAAGCACATCAACCAATTGTGGGTACTGGCTATACTCTTGAATGCTCTTTATTAATGCGGTTTTAATAGTATTATATCTTGTAACGTCGTCAATTTCATTAGCTATTGCGCTTTTAACAACATCGGTACTCGAAGGGCTTTGAATGAGAAAAACCACGTACTCATCAATCATTTTTTGCATGTCGCCTTGGGCAGCATATTGCTCGGCAATGGCTTTTGAAAAAGCATATTTATCACCTAGCACTTTTCGGCCTTGTTGGTAGGTGGCAAAAGCATAAGCAGGAAATTCTCGTCGTTCAAAAGCTCCGGCAATGGCTTGTATTTGAACTGTATTAGATGGCAGGTCATCTAGAATTTTATTGGCTTCTTTGTCTTTTTCTTCTTCATTACCAGCCAAATGATGTAGATAAACCAAATCTACTTGTAAAAGGTGTTTATTGCTCGAC
>JAGQWA010000426.1 GCA_020437725.1 Bacteroidota bacterium
GCTTAAGAAGATGGAGATAACTCGGTTAGATAAATCGGTTAAGGAGAAAGGGCTAACCATAATTCCGCTTAAATTATTCTTTAGCGAAAGGGGCCACGCAAAAATTGAAATTGGCCTGTGCAGGGGTAAAAAATTGTTCGATAAAAGAGAAGATTTAAAATCTAAAGATGCTAAAAAGCAAATTAGAAAAGAGTTTTAAGCTGTTTCTGGCTGTACTTGTATTAATTCCAATTAATGCCTTAGCGGCTAAAGTATTTGTTCCCTTTAAAGAGAACAGAAAATACGGCTACATGGATCTCGATAAGAACGTAATTGTAAAGCCGGCTTTTGATAGAACCTATATTTTTAAAGAAGAAATGGGCCGGTTTAGGTACAAAGACAAATACGGCTACTTTAACAAGAGTGGGCAAATAGTAATAAAAAATGTTTACTCAGAAGCCTGGGATTTTAAAGAAGGACTGGCCAAAATAAGAGAAGGTGTTCGCTGCGGATTTATTGATAAAACAGGCAAGCAAGTAATTAAAGTAATAGGCGAAGATTGTTCTGAATTTACCAACGGATTTGCCATTATTAAGCGCATGCACAAGTATGGCTACATAAATAAAGATGGAGCCGAAATTTTTGAACCCGTTTTAACCAAAGCTGAACCTTTTGAAAATGGCATGGCACTCATTCATATTGGCTCAAAATATGGTTTAATTAATGAAACAGGTAATTACATTCTGCCGCCAGCTTATGATTTTATTGGCGTTTCAGACGGTGAATACATTCGTGCCCGAATTGGTGGTTTGTGGTACATATACAACAAGAAAGGAGAGAAGCTGCACACTACGAGTCACATTATAACCACCGATTGCGAAAACGGCCGATTTGGTTTTGCCAAATATGAAACTGATATGGTTCAGTATAAAGGCTACATAAATCCTGAAGGTGAAGAAATTGTGAGTCCAAAATACAGATGGGTAGGTAGGTTTAGCGGTGGCCTTGGCGTTGTTAACCACGAAGAGAAATACGGGGTAATTAATAAGGATGGGCAATTCGTGGTTGAGCCCCAATACCAAAGCACCTTAGGAAAATACGTTGAAGACCGCCTTGGTGTTAAAAAAGACGGTAAATGGGGATTTATTGATCCTCGTGGTGCCAAAACGGTTGATTTTAAATACGAAGACATTCAGGATTACGCCAATGGGTACGCCATGGTGTCTCAAGGGTTTTTTAAATGGGGTGCTGTAAATATGGCCGGCGATCTTATTGTGCCCATGAAATATGAAATAGTGCTCGCCGAACCCGAATTTCTGGTGGCCATAATTGGCGAACTGCGTGCTTTCTATACCTTCGATGGCGAGCTACTTTACAAAGAAGTATTGCCCAAAGAATGATCGCCTAACAATTACATGATAGCATTTGCGTCTGATTCATTAAACCAGTTTTTAAAAAGCACACCACTTGCTGAAAGGCTTCAAGTAGCGTTTTTACAGGTTTTTGCTGATTGGTTGAATGATGTTCAACGAAATGCCTACACAGGCAAATTTGTCCAAATCAATTCTGCATTTCAAATTGGAGATTCCAGCATTCATGCCGAATATGTTTCGGCTAAATTTAACGAGAACCTTTCACAGGTTGAGCCTTCATCTATATTCAATAAACTGCCTTGGGAGCTTGAATTCGAGCATTTTGATTTATTGAGCAGCCATTTTCAGGTTGGTTTATTGGCATCTGCGCTTTTCTTAAATGTTGACTTGAGTAATGAAGAAGAACTGGTTCAATTTCTATCTGACGAAAGAGATTTACACGTTCAATTTCCACAAGTTGAAAAAGAGTTATTAAAGGCCATTTATGACCTCACTAAAGTTGAAAGAACAGAAAGAAGCGACAGCTTAAATGGTCTTAAAAATGCCATCAATAAGCTTATAAATGCTGGAAATGCTGCCATAAATAGTGGAAGTGTTTACGATTATGTGCTTACATCGTTTCAGAATCATTTACTTGATTTTAGTGCACGAAACCCACTCTTTCAATTTAAATCAGGCGCCAATTCTTTAGTGTTTGAAGACCTAAACATTTTTGAAAAAGGTAAACTAGTCGTAAAAAGCACTGACCCAGATTACTCTGTTCTAAATAAGCTTAGACTTAAGGCCAAAAACCTTGAACGCGAAATAGGAAGCTCTGAACTAAAGCTTGCAGTTGGCCTATTAAATTGGCAAAATAACGGACAAGTGTTTCGTTCGCCATTTTCGTTTGCAAACGCTGAACTGATTTTTAAAAAAGGAATTGAACCCTCAATTGAAGTAAGTTTTAGTAACACTGAGCTTGAAATAAATTCATTGTTGCGTTTCTACTTCAATCAGCATTTTAATTGGCATTTGGGCAATGAAATCTTGCTGTCATCAACCAATGTTTTTGCGCAATGTAATGCTGAGCTTAATAAAGCAACAGAAGGTACAAAAGCCGATTTTACCATCGAAAACAAGTTCGCTCTTGGCATTTTTAACCAGAGCAGCGCAGCCATTGTAAACGATTATAGTCACATAATTGGCGCTAAAGAGTCGAGTCTCATTAGCAAATTGATCGAGAAAGATGCTTCCGAAGTTGAACTAAACAATGACTTGAATTTTGAGAGCAATTTTTCGGTTCTTCCATTCGATCCATCTCAGCTTCAAGTAATCAATCAATCGATTGGCCAAACCAGTTTTTGTGTTGAAGGCCCACCAGGAACTGGTAAGTCGCAAACCATTGTTAACCTTATTGCCAATTATGTTGCAAATGGCAAAAAAGTGCTTTTTGTTTCAGAAAAGCGGGCCGCAGTAGATGTTGTTTGGAACAAACTGCAATCGGTTGGCTTGCACCATGCAGCCATAAAATCGCATAATCAAAAAGCTGAGCAAAAAGAATTGCTAGAACATATTCAGCTGGCAATGGAAGCGCTTTCAGAGCCTTTGGCTATGGACATGCAAGGCCATAGACGAGTAAGTGCT
>JAGQWA010000427.1 GCA_020437725.1 Bacteroidota bacterium
AAAAATAGAAAAATGGAAAAGGCTTTTTAGTTTTTTGATAGTGTACTTAATCTCAACAATACTTATAATTCCTCAAGTTGCAAAGCTAAATGACAGAAGCCCACTACCAATTACAAAATCCTCAAATCTTATACCTCATACTTATATAACACCACTACTAAATAGACACTATGTGAAACCGAAACTTAAAAGTCAATTAATTAAAATTGCGGACGATATAAATTCTGAGAACAACAAGCACAAACTCTCATATTTGGATGCAAACTTCCCATTCATTGATGGATTCCCTCTATTACCGCATTTAAGTCATAAAGATGGGCGAAAAGTAGACCTATCATTCTATTACACAAAAGACAAGGAGGTAGGAAACCTAAAACCATCAAAATCGGGATACGGACATTTTGTGAATCCCACAAACCAAGAATTCAACCAAACAAGAGAATGCAAGTCAAATGGATATTGGCATTATGACTACACTAAATTCCTAACTTTAGGAAGTCGTGAAGATTTAGAATTCGACCAAGAAAACACAAAGAAATTATTGAACAAAATTGTCGAAGACCCATTGACGCAAAAAATACTAATCGAACCACATTTAAAGAAACGAATGAACTTGTCAAATAATAAAATTAGATTTCAAGGATGTCATGCAGTTAGGCATGATGATCATATTCATCATCAAATAAATGAATAAAATAGATAAATCTAAACTACCACTCATACTTATAGGAATTGGTATATTTACAATTTTGATTTCTGGAATTCCCGAAAAACTTAACTTTGAAGCTTTAGGGAATATTTTAACTGGTATAATTTTTATCATTATTGGATTAATAACATACACAAAGAATAAAAAGACGAGAGATAACAAGTGATAAAATGTAAGACTTGCTATCGCTGGCGTCCGCTCCATATCACAGAACCGTTGTGTGCTATTCAAAAACCGGGAACAATATGCATTATTATAAATTGAAAGAAGCTTGTGGAACAGAAGAAACTGGGCCGAATTATCCTCAAACTGATGGAATGGTTGGTGATTATGATTTCAATTCGAAAGATTCAATTTACCAATTAAACGTAAATACAATTCCAAACACAATAACAGACTTTGGCATCATTAAATTAGCGCATAGTTCCAACCTTACTGATATAATAAGTACAGCTTTGATTTCTTCAGCAGGACTTATAGTTTCTGAAAAGGTTAAAAATATTTTCGAACAATATTCCATTCAAAAATCTATATATATTAAACTTAAAATACAACACAAAAATCGAATCATTGATAGTAATTATTATAGATTGTTTATTGAAACAGAAAATCAAACTAGAAGAATTGATTATGTTAACAGTAAATTTTATATAAGTCAATTTGGTAACGATAGAGGAGATGTCGAAGTAAAAAGCGAAGATGATTTTGTAAAAAAATCTGGAGAAGTACAAAGTATTTATAACTGGAGTTATATAGTTCCCAAATTTTTAACATTTAGAAGTAATGGATTGGATTTATTTACCTATCCTATGGGTTTGGGTTTAATAATTACAACCAGATTGAAAAATGAACTTGTTGATAATGCAATTACTGGTATAAAATTCGACGAGTTAGAAAATGCGGAAATAATATAAAAACAGCACACAACATGCAATATACAAAATTGGGGTTTAATAGGGTATTAAAGGTTTGTAGTTCGCTTCAAGTGCCGTGTAGCTTAATAGTGAGTCGCTCAGTAATCCCCAACTTTGCATATTGCCACCGTTGTAGCCAATTTGAGAAAATTCAAAAAAAAAAAAAAATCACAAGAACCAAAACCCTTGTGATTTTATAAAATTAACTGAAAACTGAATGGTTATGCCGAAACACCACCAAGTACGGAATCGAGTTGCATTTCTTTCAAAATTCTATCTTGAATAGGTTGAGTTAGGTCGTTGATTTCGTCAGTACCCCAAGTGATACCGACAACTGTTCTTGTAGGACGACTTCCAAAAGGTTGTTCTGCCAATTTCAAGTAGGCATCAACTACCCATTGTGGGTCTGGAGCATCTTCACTTTGCAACATTTGAGCAAAATTTTCGCCCATTGCTGATGGAACACCTGCTAATTCACCATAAGTTTCTAAAACTTCACTATGTGCAGGTGCTTGACCTGATGCCAATAAGCCTGTGCCAAATGGACCAGGTTCAACCAAGACTATATCAACGCCAAAAGGTGAAACTTCGTAACGCAATGCTTGTGAATATCCTTCCAAAGCGTGTTTAGTTGCGGTGTAAGTACCAAAAAATGGTGGTGACATTCGACCAACCAACGAAGAAGTATTGATAATTAAACCAGAACCAGATTTACGCATAGAGGGTAAAACAGCTTGCATTACTCTAATAGCACCAAAATAATTGGTTTCCATTTGGAACTTTGCTTGTTCAATGCTGAAGGCTTCCGTAATACCCAAATACATAATCCCTGCATTGTTGATAAGAATATCAATGTTTCCTGCTTCTGAAAGAATAGTTGACATAGCTTCTTTTACCGAAGCATCATTTGTTACATCCATATCTACCACTTTGATGTTGGCAGAATGGTTTTCCAAATCCGCTTTTGCATTGGCATTTTTACCATTTGGATTACGCATTGTTGCGAATACTTTATTGCCTTTATCGCCAAAATCTTTTGCAGCTTTCAGACCAAATCCGTTGCTACTACCAGTGATGATTATATTTTTCATTCTTGAAATGTTTAAAGTTTAAAAATTAAATTGGGGCATACGAAAACGCCAAATAATTGAGAATAGCCACAATCAACCAAAAGGGAGTGAACACGATACCTACATTTCTACCGTGAGTAGAAACCTTTGGATGCTTACCGAAGAATGGCAGAAAACCCGCTTGATTTGCATTAACCAACATCATCAATACTGCAACTACACCAAATACTAAATGCAATGGTTGACGTGCAGCAAGTTCAAGCCCCATTCCA
>JAGQWA010000428.1 GCA_020437725.1 Bacteroidota bacterium
GGCCTTCTTTCTTATTAAGTCGCGGTATTTCTGTGTTTTCTATTCATTTATTTATTCTTGTTTCTGTCAGTTTAGCTTGTGTGATAGCTGGTTTAAAAATTTTTGAAGGGAAGGAAATTTTAAAAAATAATTTTTTCTGGTGGGAAAAGTGTAAGCTCATTTGCAATTTTTGGTCTGTGTGTTGGCTTGTGCGAATTGCAAATGTGCTTACACTTGTGAGATGGCTATTTTCTTCTGTTTATTTTTTCTTTCGCTGTGTCAACTAAATGATAGACCATCGGAACTAAAAAAACAGTCAAAATTAAAGATGATAGAAGTCCTCCTATGATAACCCAAGCAAGACCGTTTTTCCATTCTGCTGCCGTGCCTGTCGCCATAGCTATAGGTAACATTCCGATGACCATTGAAAGAGTTGTCATCAGAATAGGTCGCATTCGTCCTTTTCCGGCAACGATTAATGCTTCTTTAAAATGCTTGCCTTCTGCTTTTAACTGGTTCGTAAAATCCACAATCAGAATGGCATTTTTGACAACTAACCCCATCAACATAATCAGACCAAGCAAGGCAAATAAACTTAGATTGCTCAGCGATAAATTCAAGGCTAAAAATGCTCCGATTGCAGCTACTGGTATAGAGAATAGAACCACAAACGGATAAACAAAACTATCATACAAAGCCACCATAATCAGATAAATAAGAAGGAACGAAATGATTAATACCGAACCCAAAGCCCCGAAACTGTCGTTTTGCCGTTTAATATCACTTCCCCAAGTCATTTCAATTCCGTTTGGTAATGGATTTTCTTTGATGTAGGCAACTACTTCGTCAGCAACCGTTCCAGATGGTCTGCCTAAGGCATCAGCAGTAAGCGTAACGGCAGGTTGACGGTCTTTGCGTTCCAATAAGGAAGGCGAATTGTCTTGTTCAACATTCGCAAATTGTGATACTTCAACGGGTATGCCCATCGGATTTATCATGGTTAGTTTCTGAACATCTTCAAAATCTTGTCTTCTAAATTCATCTAACCAAATTCTCACAGGGTATTCTGTCCCTTGTTGAGTAAGTGTGGCATCTTCATTTCCAGAAAAAGCAGTTCTTAGGTTTAAGCCAACATAAGCAGATGTTAAACCCAAACGTTGCATTTTGTCTTTATCAGGAATTATTTTGTACTCAGGGCTTCCGGCTTCTACTGACAATCGCACATTGTCTGCACCCGGTATATTTTCAATTACCGATTTCAATTTGTTACCACTATTCATTACCAAATTCAAATCGTTACCGCTCAGTGTAATTTCAATCGGAGCAGAACGTGGAATTAATCCTAAAGCCGCCATTGAGTAATTGATACCCGGAAACCTGTTTTTCAAATCATCACGAATGGATTTCATAATCGTTTCGGTTGATAAGTTTTTAAGTTCCTTTTTGGATTTCAGTTGAATGGTAAATTCGGTTTTGTTAGCAGAACCTACGCCCAAACTCCCAATACCTGTACTTGGGCCGCCAATGTTGCTGAAAACTGTAGAAACTTCGGGTTGCTGAATAATATAATCTTCAATTTCTTTTGCAACTGAATTGTTTTGCTGAATGGATGTGGATTTGTCAAATTCCAATGCTAATCGAAATTTCCCTTGGTCTCCTGTTGAAATCAACTCTTTACCAATTATGCCTTGTTTCATTATTCCCAAAGTCATAATAAAAAGCAGAATTACAATGCCTGTAAAGGCAAGTTTGTGGCTCAATACCCATTCCAATAATCGCCCATACCAGTTCGTGAATTTTTCCAATTGATGTTCAAACCACAGCAAAAATCGATTAAAGAAATTAGTGGGTTGCAAATCTTCTTTTTTACCAATGCGTGAAGCCATCCAAGGAGTAAGAGTAAAACCAACTAACAAACTGGTAAGTGTGGAAGTAACTACCACAACAGAAAATTGCTTGAGCATATCTGCCACAAAAACCTGTAGAAAAAGTATGGGTAAAAACACAACTACGTCAACCAAAGTGATGGAAAGTGCCGAAAACCCAATTTCCATACGTCCATCCATTGCTGCTGTTCGTTTTTCTTTGCCCATATCCAAATGGCGTTGAATATTTTCCAAAACTACCGTAGCATCATCCACCAAAATTCCAATGATTAATGACATGGCTAAAAGGGTCATTAAATTAAGGGTATACCCCAAAAGCCACATCACAGCAAACGCAGTGACTAATGAAGTGGGAATTGCCACCAAAACGATTAATGAATTTCGGAAACTTCTCAAAAACAGAAGCATCACCAACGAAACCAAAATCACGGCTAAGATTAAATCTACAACTACTGAATTTACCGCAGCAATGGTGTTGTCTGTGCTATCATCTGCAATAATGAATTTAACTTCAGCTGCTGCATTTTGTTGTTCGATGGATTGGAGTTTTTCACGCACCAATCTTGAAACATCAACAGCATTGGCATCCCCTTGCTTTTTTAATAAAAGACCTATGCCATTTTTACCATTGTAACGGCTAATGGACGTGGTTTCTTTGATTCCATCAATAACTTCTGCAACATCTTTTACATAAACAGGACTGCCGGGCATTGGCATAGCCACTTGAACATTTTTAATGTCATCCAATGAAGTGAATTTTCCCATGTAACGAACCGAGTTACTTTCTTTGTCTGTTTGCACCTTTCCTGCCGGAAGGTCTAAGCCTGAACGATTAATGGCTTCAACCACCTGAACCATTGAAATTTTATACAATTTCAGTTTGTCCTGATTTACTTTGACTTGTATTTCCCGTTCTTCTCCGCCTAAAAGAGTTATCTCCGCAACACCTTTTATTTGTTGAATTTGCGGAAGATAATCGTCCTTCATTTTTTGAAAAAACTCCGTTGCCGATAAATTGCTGGTGGCACTTATAGACATAATGGGCAAATCATTTGGCGAAACTTTGCTCATTAAGGGACTGAGAATATCC
>JAGQWA010000429.1 GCA_020437725.1 Bacteroidota bacterium
CTTCAGGGCTCAGGGTTTTGTGAGTGAAGTAAATGCGTTGAGTAAGGGTTCTGTGCAAATCCATTTGCCACCAAGCACGATGCAGATTCACAAAATTTAGTCGCTCTAGCAAACCAATTTGTGCGGCTGCTTCCATTAGCGGATCTTCTTCCAGCAAATCGGGCATACCTATCCCTTCAAGGTCGTGTTTAAATTGGTAGCCTATTTTATTCCACCTTTTTCTTGAAAGAAAAATCTCCGTATTGGCTCCATATTTCCAACGCTGGTCAAGGGTTCCGTAAGCAATATGAGCGCGTACTTTATAGTACTGGCTAAAATATTCGTTGGTTCTAAAGCCCACTCTAAACCTGTTTTGCTCTACCACATTGGTTCCATACAAAAGCAAATACGAGCCAAACTCAAGCTTAGGAGAAATGTTGAAATAACCACTCGAAAGCATTTTGGCCAATTCTACATAGGTTTTTAGCCTAGGGAAATTTCTAACCGTATCAACAATATTATGAATGGTTTGCTCTTCTGACGAAAGCTGCTCATGCCTACTTTCTAACCAGTAATCTTGGGTTTTAAGCTGTGCCCCTACTTCAACTATTAATTGGTCATCAAAAAAGCGCGGGCCAAATTCTGGATTGGCCACAATGTCTCTATTTGATATATAGAGTTTAGCCAACATACCCACGTTTTCTTTGCCGGGCTGCAAAATATCCATTAGAATTCTGGTTTTTGCAGGCACCCAAGGCCCAGGGCTGGTGGGTGTTAACTCTTGCTGAATTTTAAGTCTTTCTACAAAGTTTAGGTTGGCGCTTTTGTCAATTTCTAACACTGATTGTACCAGGGCAAACGTGGTATCTTGTATCCAAATGGTGCCAGAAAACACCAAATCTTCAGTTCGGCGTGGAATGAGTTTTATTTGGTAGCACCATTTATTTCCAACCCATAAACTGTCTTCTAAAATATGAATGTAAAAGCCAATAGCCTCTCTAGATATTGGCGAAATAAAAGTTCTTTCAAGAACGGTTATGTTGTTTTTATAGAAGTTGTAATCGTGAAAAGACGAGCCCACAAACTGCGAAATGAAGGTGCCGTCTTCCATTCCAACGGCCTTAATATTAGTGGCTTTTACAATTTCTTTTTGCCGCTTTGGGTCGTGGGCAATGTATAAATCAGATAAGGTCTCAGAAATAAAAATAGGAAGAACTGGTGCGCCGTCTTCACCTGCAGCCACTTGTAGCGAATCAAATAAATATTGAAACGGTTTCATGGTCTTTCGGTTTTTCAACTTGTCGCTAAGCTGGTCAAGGTCAACTTCAACCTTGGTATAACTTTCAAACTGATAGCTTTTCAAAGAGCGTATATCGTTTGTTTTACGGTTTGCCCAAACTTTTTCTAGAATGGTATGCGCGGGGTTCTTTCCAGGATTTATTACTACTTGACTTAGTTGAAACTGATTGGTTTCAAGCTGAAAATCAATAGAAAGAGTTTGTTCCTTTTCTACCCATTTGCATTTTGCTTTATAGCCAACCATTCTGGCTTCGAGCGAATCTGAAGCTCGCTGCCCCACCAAAGTATAAGTACCATCAAATTTGGTTACCGTGGCTACATTGGTTCCTTTAAAGGCTACAGTTGCAAACGAAATGGGTTCGCTTGTGTTGGCATCTGTTACCCTGCCTTTAATGGTAATGTCTTGCCCAAAAGAACATACGCACAAAACGGCCAAAAAAGCTATTATAAACGGCTGTTTCAGGTTAAATTAATTCTTCGGTTTCAAAATAGGTTACAACGTGCTCTTTTAGGAATTGTTCCTGTTCTTTAGCACTCATTTTTGGCAGTGGTTTTACTTGTTTCCAGATTGGCCAGCCATCTGCATCCATTTCATCAACCCTAAAATAACCATCAACACTACATATTTTACAAAAGGCCAAATTCATTAAATCTTGCTTTTCTTCTTTTGTAAGCTTGCGCTGAACGCTACCAAGCTCGCGCATTCCTATTACAAATAATGCGGCTTTTAAGTCAGGTTTTTTATCAAACCGCTTTTCTATAAATGCTTCAACTTTTGGCCAGTTATCAATGGTCATTATGGTATTAGGTTGCATATTTAAGTTTGCTTGGCGAATATAAACTAAGTGGTTTTTAAAGCTTGAACTAAGGCCATTGGCGACACACTTAAACCCACATCAATTTTGGCTGAGTTTATATCAGAAGCCCTAAATGGTTTTTGAACGGCACACACTCTTAAACCAAGCATAAAGCTAAACGACAGCCAGTTAAGTATGTTATAACGCGCTCTTATGGCTGGTTCTAGCAACGCTACTCTAGACGTTGGCCCATATAACTCCTGTGGCAATAACCATCTGGTAATATTTCCTGCTCCAATAGCTAGTTCTATAGATGAGCTAAGTTTTAGATGGTTATAGTATTGAAAACTACCTAGTAATTGGGCGTATCTAAATTGAATTCTATCCAGCTTTCCGCCCGTATTAAACTCAGACGTAATAACCCTATTATTCAACCAATTATAACTAAAGCCTAGTGCATATTTTTCTTCAATTTGAAGCCCTGCCCCTAAACCTAAAAATTGCACACCTCTATTGGTAAATTTTGAATTATCGGCTGAAAGTGAAAGGTATGGCTCTGATGATCTAATTGAATGAAGAAAGCTTGAATTGGCCTGAGCAATGGCCAAGTGCGTAAAGAGAGCGAATGCAATTAAGCTGGCTAAAAACTTAATCAATTAATAGCTGGTTGTTGGTTATAACGGCAGCAAAATAAGGAACTGTTGAATCGTCTTTTGACATTACCACTAAAAATGGTGGTTTAAAATCTATGGTTTCTAACCCTTCAACAGATACTTGGTAGGCATTAGGGGTTTTTAAGTTTGGTGAAAGCAGTGCTTTCGTTTCAAAACCAGCAAAAGTTAAGGTGTGCGTTTCATTTAATTCTTCGCTAACTATTTCA
>JAGQWA010000042.1 GCA_020437725.1 Bacteroidota bacterium
AACCACAGATTTGAATGGGGAGTCGTTGATTTGATTAAAAGTAAAAGGGGCTGTCTAAAAAGTAAATTTGGCGGTCATTCTGAGAACGAAGTTTTAGTGCTAAAACCAAGAAGATTTGATGATAAAGCCCCATCCCAAACCCTTGCCCCAAAAGGGGAAGGGCGTAATTCTTCCCCTGTGGGGGAAGTTAGAAGGGGGCCTATGTAATGGTAACTTGCTTCAGGATCTCAATGTTCGATATGCGGCCAGATTGATAAGCCACTGAAATGTTCAGAAAGCTATCGGAACTGGGTGACGTTATCGCCTGTTTAGACAGCGCCTTATTTTACACTTTCTGGCTTTTCCATTTTCCGAGTCTGAAAATCTGAACTGAAACAACAGCATGCAGACTATGACAAACGGCAATGGTTGTAAAAACGCCATAAACACCCATATCCAATACTTGAGCTAAGAAAATGGCCAATGGAATTTGCACCACCCACATAATGGCAATATTGATGAAAGTTGGCGTTTTGGTATCACCAGCGCCATTAAAAGCACTAGATGTTACCATTCCAAAACCGAAGAATAGATAGCCTAAACATATGATTTGCAGCATGTGCTTGGCATATTCTACCACTTGCGCTTCGCCTTCAAAAACATTATTAATTATCCATTCAGCTCCAATAAAAAAGACCACAGCAACGGCAAATAAATAGTAGGTGGTGTACCAACACGATTTCCAAACTGACTTTTCGGCTCGTTCTTCTTGTTTTGCGCCTAGGTTTTGCCCCACCAGAGTTGCGGCAGCTTGCGCCAAACCCCAAGCCGGTAAAATGGTGAAACCAATAATTCTGAATCCAAAAGTGTAACCAGCAGCTGCTGCATCTTCAGATTTGGCAATAATGGTCATAAGAAACAACCAACTTGCCGTGTCAACCAAGAATTGCCCAATTCCACCAATTGAAACAGAAAGCAGGTTTTTGATGATGCTCCAGTCAACTTTGAAGCTTTTACGCGCCAATTTTAGCAAGCTCTTTCCATTAAATAGAATGTAGAGCTGGAACAACACACCAAGTGTTCTGCCAGCGGTGGTAGCAATGGCGGCTCCTTCGAGACCAAGTGCAGGAATTGGTCCAAATCCAAAAATGAAAATGGGGTCGAAAACAAAATTAAAGGCATTGGCTAATAACAATGCCCGCATGGCAATTGATGCGTTGCCCGCACCCCTAAAGGCGCCATTTATTAGGTATAGCAACATAATAACCACGTTTCCAGAAAATACTATTCGAGTAAAGTAGGTTCCTTGACTTATTACTTTGTCGCTGGCGCCCATTAAACCCAGAATTTGTGGGGCAAAAACAAAACCTATTAGCCCAAGAATTGTACCAGTAACCATGCCAACAATTATGGCCTGGTTAGTGGCTTTTGCAGCACCTTCAAGGTCTTTTTCGCCGGTACGTCTAGAAACTACGGCGGTTGTGGCCATGCTTAAGCCTATGGCAATTGAGTAAATAATGAACATTACCGACTCTGTGAACCCCACTGTTGCAACTGCTTCTGTAGCGTTTGTGCTTATTCGGCTTACAAAAGCCATATCTATAATAGCAAAGAAGGCTTCGCCAATCATTTCGATAATAACGGGAACGGAAAGCATGAAAATGGCTCTCCGAATGCTGCCTGAAGTGTATTCTGTTTCAGTTCCCTTAACTGCAGCCAATAAAAGTGTCAAATAGCGCTTTAACGCACTTGTAGATTGTGACATTGGTAAAATAAATAAGGTGATAAAAAAAGAAAAAGGGTGGTGATGTGAGTGCGGCAAGTCTCTTGCCTTTAACGAATTACACTCTTTCGGCTACAATATCCATAGTGAGACAAATGTAAATGGCTCTAAATGACACCACCAAATAAAATTGAGAAATGGCAGCGTTAAGTTTTGCTTAAGTTATCCTATTTGAAAGCTCTGCATACTAATTCCACCAAATTCTACTTGCTCATAAAATATGTCCATGTTTTCTGACTTATCTCCAACTCCCATTGTGTAGAGCAATGGTATGTAATGGTCGGGCGTAGGAACAGCGAGTTGGCTGCTGCTGCCAGCCTTGCTGTAATTTACGAGTGCATCTGTATCGTAATCGCAAACAGCTTGTCTCACATATTTATCAAATTCTAGCGCCCAATCTGCTGGAGCTGATTTTCCCATTTGCATTTGGCCAATGGAGTATCTAAGATTATGAACCACGTTTCCGCTCCCTAAAATTATAACGCCTTTTGATCGCAATTCTGCTAGTTTTTTGGCTAATTCTAAATGGTAACTCATGGGTTTGTTATAGTCTATACTCACCTGAAAAACAGGAATATCTGCCTTTGGGTAAATGTATTTTAACAAAGTCCAAGTGCCGTGGTCTAAACCCCAATCAGTTGATTCATGGGCTACTTCTAGCAGTTTGGCGGCTTCTTTGGCCATTTCTGGTGAGCCTGGGCTGGGGTATTGAATTTCGTATAATTCTTTTTGAAAACCACCAAAATCGTGAATGGTTTTGGGATTAGCGCTAACGTCTACAAAGGTGCCCTTGGTAAGCCAATGTGCAGAAACAACCAATATGGCCTTTGGCAGCTCATACTTGCTTAAGCTCTTTCCTAAAGCTGTTAAACTTTGGGTAAAGGGATTGTCTTCAATGGCATTTGTAGGGCTGCCGTGACCAATAAAAAAAGCGGGCATTTTATCAGTTTTTGGCAACTGATCGGTAATGCCTGATAATTCATTTAATTTCATGGTGCAGGCTGCCAGTGGTGCTGCAGCTAGTAGTTTTAAAAAATCTTTACGCTTCAAAGGTTGCTTTTGAAAAATAATGGCTTAAGTGCAAACCAGGCTAATGCTGGGAAAAAGTGCATTGGCATAGAATAAATTGGGAATAGTGTAAGAAGCTCTGTTTCTTCAAGTACAAAATTTGATTCTATAGCAAGAATTGGTTCAATAAACTGAGTTAGATCATAAGTTGCCACGCCACCTAGACTGGCAATTGATATTAAAGAGAAAACAATTCCTATGAGCAAAGCCGAGAATTTAGGTAAAAATTTATCTAAGGCAAAAAGTCCTATAGATGCTAAAACACAAACGAATATGCATGTGGCCAGCATGTGATTAGTGCTTATTACTGGAGAGAAGTCTATTAAATAAAATTTGGTGGTATAAAGATGAGTCCATACGACACAAGCAATAAAAGCACCAATACCGCCAAGTATTCCGTGCAAAAGATACTTTTTAAACATAGCTGTTTGATTATTTAGATACAGGAACTTTCACTGTCATTGCTAACTCTTTAGAAGCATGGTTGGTAGGATCGCCAATCTCAAAATCGCGTCTGTCAACCGTAAAACTTGCCTCAAAAGTTTCGTCTTTAAATGTAAACGGAAAGGATAATTCCTTTTCAATATTTCTAATTTTCAAAGTGCCAGTTACCATAAAACCTTCCTCAGATTTTGTTATGCTTTTAGACTTGTAGGTAATGTTGGGATATTTTTTGGCATCGAACCAATTGGGACCAATTGCATGTCGGTTTTGAAGGTTGCTACCGCAGTTAATTGAGCTAACGGGAATAGTAACATCAAATTTTGAATTGGTAAGGTCATTCTCGTTGAACTTTATTGTTCCTGAAAACTTAGAGAACTTTCCTGAAGGGTCTTTGCTATCGAATTTTATACTGAAATCGTCTTCAATTTTCCATTCTTGAACTTTAAATGCTGAAAAACCTGATAGTACAAGGATTACAACGGCCAAAAGGGGATAAGCTACTTTTTTCATGAATATGGTTGTGTTTGATGTGTTATTAAACGGTAAGAAGATTAAAGAGTTCCATGAACACAAAAAAAGCCGTGTTAATAATTCATCAACACGGCTTTAAAGTCTTATTTAAGGATTTCTATTGCTTCTGTAATACAGATGCAATCATTCCATAATCAGTTTTAACTAGATAAATGTACTGCCCGGCTTCAAGGTCTGAAGTTTCGAACGTAAGATTATGATTGCCAGTTGAAAGACTGCCAAAATCTTTGCTAGAAAGCTGTTGGCCGCTCATGTTTAGTACGTTCACTACCACATTGCTTTCTTGGCTTAATTCAATATTCAAAGTAGCATCTTCTATAACTGGATTTGGATAAACGCTTTTTACAGTTATTGCTTCATTTTGTAGCAAAGTGGTTTCTTCAACGCCAATTTGAAGGTTGTTTACGATAGGTGAGATTAAGAAGTTTCTTTTTTTATCGCCTTTAGCAATTCCTGTTGGGTCTCTCCAAATACCAGGGCCATTTGGATTTGGATAACGAACGGCATTTCTAAAAAATACATTTGAGTCAGGATCTTCATTTCTGTTAGTAGTTAGCATTATGCCTAATTCATCGTCAAGGTCAACCCATTTTGGTGAACTTTGGTTTTGCTCGTATTGTGGCATACCAAATGCAGCAAAAAAAGTGTCTTTAACGGTTGGTCTATTTTCAAAAAGTACAATTGATGGGTTAGAAAGTCCTAAAGTTAAATTTTTGGCTACTACCGTTTGCTTTGCTGTTGGTGTTCCAGCTGGTTTAGGCTTGTTTCCATCCTTACTGTAAATAGCTACCCAATCTTCTAAATCACTGCTTACACTGCCCATAATGTCGTCGAAATAAACAACAATGCCTAAAACTTCTTTTTCTTCGGCCAGGTAGTATTTTTCAGCAAATTCATAATGGCCAGGGGCACCATATCCATAAGAATAACCCCATGGACTTGGGAATGTTGCTTGATCAAGTGGGCTTTCAGTTTGCTCCCATAAATCATAGTGTTTTAAAGTGTCTTGAGCGTAAATGGTGCTGCTAATGGCAAAAAGCAGACATAAGATGTAAAGTTTTCTCATTCTTGTTAGTTTGCTACGAACTTAATAAACCCATAACATTGGTTTAGTTAAACATAGCAACAACTTGCAAATGGATTTCATAACTCTGGTTTTAGAGCCTAATTAGGTTCTAAGTTTTATAATGGTCACCTTCGCGGAAATTATTATAAATGACTGCGATAGCGAAAGACAAAGTGGTTAGAATTAATTACACTTTGCGCAACGACCAAAACATGGTTGTAGATAGCACAGATGGGAGAGAGCCATTGGCATATATTCAAGGAAATGGGCATTTAATCTCGGGGTTAGAAAGCCAATTAGAAGGAAAAGTATCAGGCGATAAACTGAAAACCTCTATTGCGCCGGCCGATGCATATGGCGAAAAGGAAGATAGCCTTTTAGTTAATGTGTCAAAAGAGGGTTTTAGAGGAGATCAGGAGCCACAAGTTGGCATGCAGGTTCAGGTAACTACAGACCAAGGAGAGCGTTTGGCGCATATAGATTCAATTAATGGAGATGTAGTGGTTTTAGATATGAACCACCCATTAGCCGGCGAAACTTTGCATTTTGAAGTGGAAGTAATTGAAGTTAGAGATGCTACTGCCGAAGAATTAGATCATGGCCATGTTCATGGTCCAGGTGGGCACCATCATTAATTAGAAAGGTAGTTTAGAAACAATAAAAAGGGGCTTGGTGGCCCCTTTTTGTACTTTAAAAGAACGCTATTTAGTAGCAGTAACTATTTCGTTCTTTCCATTTTCGTTCTTATATGTCATTTTTAAACTAGACTCGGTTAAATCTAGCGTAGCGTCTAATGCTTTTATTGAGTTGTTGTCGTTTTCTAAAGTAATTTTCAATCCTTCTTCGCTTATAAAGTACTCGCCTTTATCTGTGTATTCTGTTCCGAAACTGAAGTTTTTTTCTACATACGTACCGCGCGTTTCTCCTGTGCTTTTAAATTCAAAACTTGCCCTAGTTACTCTTTTGGTTTCACCAAATTCTTCGTTTCCAGCAATAATTAGTGAAGTAACCGTCCAAGTTCCTTCTAAAATTTCATTTGCTTCGGCATTAGGGTCTTTCTTACAACTTACTAAAGCGGTTAAAACTGTTAGCGCAATAATTACTTTTTTCATATAGGTTTTACAATTAGGGTTTGCAAAAGTTCAATATTTCTAGCTGTTAATTGTGGTTTGTACTTCGTTTAAATACATTTTTATGTCTGAATGGGGTTCAAGGCCAAGTTTTTTGCGCAATCTATTTTTTGATCTAGTTACCGACTTTGCTTCAATATTTTTAATAACAGAAATTTCTTTTCCGCTAAGGCCAAGCATAATAAACCCGCACAATTCCGCTTCAGATTTTGATAAATCTGGATGATTTAGCAATAAGTTGTCATAAAACTCAGTATTAATAGAGTCTATATTATGCTCAAATGCCTTAGACTTTATGTCGTTCTGATTTTGTTTTATAAGCTCAAGTCTGAGGCGATTAACGCCAAGTTTCATTTTAGAAACATCTTCTTTTACAATCTCATCTAAACTTTTAATAACACTGTTAATTCTGTCTCGCTTTCTTGTATTGTCTAGAGCAAATTCGGTTAGGTTTCGGTTTTTGTTTTGAATTTGAAGATTCAATTTTTCTTTTTCAATAGCTTCTAATTCTGTTGCTAGAATTCGCTCCCTTTTTTCAAGTCTTAATTCTTTATTTCTCTTTCTAATAACCAACACCGAAATAATTAGTAGCGATATAAAGCTTGAAATAATTGTTATGGCAATAAACGTTCTGGTTCTTGTTGCTTGCTTAAGTAATTTATAGTCTAGTGTGTTTTTATCTAATGCCAGTTTATTTATTTTCTGTAACGACTTAATTCTGGCTATTTCAAATTCCGAAATGAGCTTAGAGTGCTTCTCGTTTTTTTCTATTTCGCCATTAATAATTTGTTGTTGAAGCGCTAATTGTTCGGTTGTAACGGCATTTGCAGCATCATGATGGCCTACCGCCCTGTAAGAAATTCGCATTAAATTAAGAGCGGTTAATTTGTTCTCTATTTCGTTGCTGAAATTGAATTCTTCAATTTTAGCCAGAACCAAATTGAGTGTACTAATAGCTTTATCATGTTTTTCTAGATTCTGATAACGTTCTGCCAAGCTGATATAATATTTTAAGCTTAAAGGTGTGGTTTTAAGGCTTGTAGTTCGAATAAAATTGACGCATTTTATTGAATACTCTAAAGCTGAATCAGGGTTGTTTTTTGAAAATGAAATTAGGCTTAGGTTATCATAAATGGCTGCCATCAAAAAGCTGTCTTCTGGCATCAATAGTTTGTTGTTAACCCTTGCTGCAAAAAGATATTGAGCGGCCTTACTTAAATTATTTTGTAAAAAGTAGCAGTAACCTAAATTGTTTTGCGCATTTGAAAGCAGTTTTTTCATTACTGGAATTTTCGCAACTTCTAGTCCTTTTTTAAAAAACACTATGGCACTATCTATTTCATTTAGTGATAAATAGGCTAGGCCAACACCTGCAATGCCATAATAGTAGTTGGAAGACTTGTTGAGATTTAGTTTTTCTTGAAGGTATAGACCTTTCTTTAAATGCACTATTGATTGGCTAAATGCATTAAATTTCTTTAAAATATTACCTAAGTCTTTATGAAAAAACATAAGCTGCTCAGGTTTACCAATAGAGTCAATATTTAGCTCAATGCATCTTAATGCCTGTAATAAAGCCTTTTCATTATCGCCTTGGCTCGAAAAATGCCGTAATGAGTCGAGATGAGAGCTAATTAACTTTTGCTGTGATTGTAAAGTTTGGCCAAAACTCAGCCTATTATCTGCAAAAAATAATGCAACAAGCAAACACCATGTTTTTATTGATAGATTGACTTTGTGCCTAGTTTTACTTGCCATAACACTACAAATCTACCCTTTGTCTATCTAATGTCAACCCATTGTCTATCCTAATAATAAGGTGTAAATTAAAATTATTGCCTCTTTTGTATCAGGAATTAAGACAGAGATGTTTTATTCCTGTGTCCACTGAATCTGAAAGATTCGTAAAATCTAGTTTGCCTTGATAGCCTCGTTGTGAAACGGGGCTATCTTTTTTTACATACTAGACCATTATTACTCATCACTTCTTTTTGAGCGCAGGCTGAAGTGTAGCATATAATCTTAAATTTAGACAAGGTTTGCCAATGCCAATTTCAGCGTTTTTGGCTCAGTTTTTTTTCTAATAAATTGAATGCAGAGAACTTGTATCTAGTTGGCTAAAGAAGTGTCAACAGTAGAATCAGCTTCATTATCAGCTTGTTCATTTTTTAGCGCTTTTGGCGACAGTATTATACCAACTAATATTTCGTATTCAATTTCTGAGAGGTTTTGCTTTAAATCATCAGCCGAAACAAAAACCCATGGCATAGGTGGAAGTATTTGATAGGTGCCTTGTTGGTCTTTAACTCTCATTTCATACATTAAAGAAATGCCCGAAAAATCTGATTTATCGTTCAAAAAAGGTCTAACTGAAGTAATATCATCATATCCTATTGGGCTTGTAATTACAGTGTCTTTAAATGAATTCGGAAACTGTGGATCTGGAATTTCAATTACTTCTTTGTTTTCATAATGCACGTCTAACTCATTTGGGCTAATAACCTTAAACATGTTTTCAGATTCGTAAGCAGCAATTTTACCAGCCTTCAACATTTTGTATAGATTTTTTACTATTTGCTTTTGCTGAAGTTGATCAACTTCCCAATGGTAATTTTCTCTGTGTTTATTAAAGTGAATTTCTAGGTGATTAATAAAACGCTTTCCCAACTCACCGCCAATGGCTTTTTTTACTTCTTTAGGATCTAAATGCGTTAAAATGGCAGATTTGGTGTATTCACCTTTGTCAATTTCAACCATTGGTATTATTACCGCAATTTTTGTTGAAGTATCTGCAAAATTGCCAAGCTCAAGAGCAACTTCTTGCTCAGTTTGAATATTAAAACTTATTATTTCTGGTTTTTTATCGCCGCCTGGTAACTTAATTAACATTTCTTGCGGCTGATGCTTTAACAAACAAGTATTGTCAATATAGGCATTTAGTTTACCGGCCATAATTGCATCTATAATCAACGAACTCACTTGCTTCATTTCTTCTGTAGATAGTGGTTCTTTGTTGTCTTTACAGCCTGTAAAAGTTAAGCCAATAAAAAAAGCGAGTAGTAGTGAAAGGTTTTTCATCTTCAGTTTAAATATACCTGCCATAACGCAAATCTAGTGTACTAATATTTTTGCGGAATGATTAAAAAGCTTAGAGTAGAACTCTTGCCCGAAGTAGCCTTTCAAAAAGAACTTCGTGCAGCGTTTTTTAAAAAGCATCTCGCAATTGAAAATGAGCCTTGGTGGGAGAAGCCAATTAAGCAATCTATTGATGCGCGTGGTAAACGAGTTAAGGTGATTCTAGAAACCGAAATTCACGTTAACGAATCTTATTTAAAAGACACTACTCTTCACTTTAAACCAAAAGATTTAGAAACTTCAGTGCCCGTTTACATTATTGGAGCAGGGCCTGCTGGCCTTTTTGCGGCATTAAGAGCCATTGAATTAGGCATGAAACCCGTTATAATAGAACGCGGAAAAGATGTTAGAGAAAGAAGAAGAGATTTAGCCGCAATTACCAAAAATCATGATGTAAACCCAGAATCGAATTATTGTTTTGGCGAAGGCGGCGCTGGAACTTATTCGGATGGAAAACTTTACACGCGATCTAAAAAACGCGGAAGCGTGCAGCGCATTCTTCATTTATTAAACGAGCATGGCGCGCCTGACCAAATTCTTTATGAAGCCCACCCGCACATTGGTACCAATAAATTGCCTAAAGTGGTGCAGGCTATTAGAGAGGCCATCATTGCAGCCGGTGGAGAAATTAGATTCAACACCAAACTCACCAATTTTGAGCTTAGTGGAAACAGAATTAGTGCTCTCTACCTAAATGGTGAAAAAAACGAAATTAAAGGAGATGTAATTCTAGCAACAGGGCATTCTGCCCGCGATATCTATGAGTTGCTGAACGCTAAAAAGGTGAAAATCGAACCTAAACCATTTGCTTTAGGAATTAGAATAGAGCATCCGCAAACTCTTATAGATCATATTCAATATCATGGCGATAAAAGTGCATTTTTACCAGCTGCGGCTTATGCCTTGGTTCACCAAACACATGTAAAACAAGTGCAACGTGGTGTTTTTTCATTTTGCATGTGTCCGGGTGGTTTTATTGTGCCCGCGGCAACAAGCAATGGGGAAGTGGTAGTTAATGGTATGTCGCCTTCAAAGCGAAATAGTAAATACGCCAATTCGGGTATTGTGGTAGCTTCTGAAATTGAAGACTTCAAAGCCTTTGAAAAACATGGAGCCTTAGCCGGTATGCACTATCAAGCACAGTTTGAGCAAAAAGCCTGCGCCATTGCAGGTAATAACCAAACCGCGCCAGCACAACGAATGGTTGATTTTATTAATGGAAAGGTCTCAGATTCGCTCAATGATTGCAGTTATGTGCCAGGTTTGGCTTCAGTTGATTTGCAAGAAGTGCTAGGCGCAGAGATTAGCGCTCGTTTAAGACAGGCCTTCACCGAATTTGGGCAGAAAATGAAAGGCTATTTAACCAACGAAGCCAATATTGTAGGGGTTGAAAGTAGATCGTCTGCGCCGGTTAGAATTCCTAGAGACAAGCAAACCTTACAGCATTTAGAAATTGAGAATCTTTATCCATGTGCAGAAGGTGCTGGTTATGCTGGCGGTATAGTTTCGGCAGCAATTGATGGAATGTTGTGTGCTGAGGCAGTTTGTGCGAAAGCCTAAGCTGGTTTAGTTGCTACGCAACTGTTTCAACCCAATAATGTGAAAGGTTGCGGCCAGTGGTACTAATATGGTGGGCAACCAAATAAATGGAAAAGCCACCACAAAAGTGTTGCTTGGCGTAAACTGCTGAATTGGGGTTGGCATTGACAAAACGGCAATGGTAACTATCGTTATCAGGGTTGCCAAACCCAAAACATGGTAAATGGTGGCCACAGCTTTTGGCAAGGCTTTTTTCTGGAAAACCAGATAACCCACAATTGGTCCAAGAATTCCAGCCAGAATATCAAAATTTAAACCTTCAAAAGTCATTTCTATAGGAATGAATTCTTTAGTAAACATCATCCATAAAAAGATTTCAACCGGAACTCTAAAAACCTGAAACCATAATGCAAAATGGGGTGGAACTGCCAATATTACTTGGTTAAACTTCTTTGAGCTAAGTAGAACAACAATGAGGATAATTCCTGCTCCTAGCACAAAAACAGGCCTTGGTGGCATGGCATCAAACTTGGCAATAATGCCGGTTAGTGATGCTAGGCATGTAACAAAAAGCCACCCGAACAGCGTGAGCATAATTTTGCGAAGAAATTGTGCTTTTTCAGCAACATCCCATTCAAGGTTATTAATGCCAATTTTTAAGAAATTAAGAAAGAAAACAAGAGCCAAAAGTGTGGTGCCGTAAAACAGCATCACTACAGAAGTAGGATAACCACTAAGCATTCCCAATATTTTGTGCGAAGTTTAGAATTGCCTTCACATTTGCCACCTGTTACTTATCAGAATGAGCAGTGAGCTTTTCAATTTCACTGTTGAAATTGGCTTTCCATTCTTCAAAATAAGCTCCTGTTCCAGGGCCTGAAAAACCAGTGTGAATATGTTGCACTTTGTGGTTTTGGTCTATAAAAATGAGCGTAGGGTAGGCCACTACTCTGTTTAAATCAGGCAGTTTTAAAGCCGCATCTTCTTTATTTGACTGGCCAGCAAATGCTAATTGGTAAGGTATTTCGTAATGCTCTTTTAAAATCTCCAATCGCTGTTTGGCATATTCAAAGTCGTTTTTGCGCTCAAAAGCTAGCGAAACAATCTCTAAATTTTCGGGTTTCTCTTTTTTAGCCCACTTGGCTAGGTAAGCAGTTTCGTCCATGCAATTAGGGCACCATGTACCCATAATCTGAATTAGCATGGGCTTGTTTTCAAATGCTTGGTCGGTGTTAGAAATAGAATCACCTTTTAAGTCAACCGCTTTAAATGAAAAACGGCGGTTCTCATTTACAATTTGGGTTAAGGTGTCTGATGAAGCAATTACAGGATTCTCATTTTTGGTTCCAACAAAGGTTTCACTCCATCTCGGGCCGCTTAAAAAAGTGCCTTTGAGCGTTTCATTAACCTGTTTTCCATAAAACAAGAAAGCATGCTCGCCATCAAAAGTGGAGAGATAGAAACTGTCTTTATCAAGTCGTTTTCCTGTTAAGTATCGATAATCGCCAGTTGCGGTTAAGAAGGTGCCCGAAAGGCTATTTCCATTTTGATGAAACTCTCCAATGGCGGGCGAATTGAGTTCGGAGCTAAAATAAACCTGCCACTTGCCAGTCATATTTTGCTGAAGAGTGCCTGATTTTGAAGTTGATTCTCCTTCTCCTACTCCTTCTCTTTCTCTTTCTCTTTCTCTTTCTGTTTCTTTTTCAAGCTTCAAATTCAATTTATAATCATCGTAATAGTTCTTTTGCCACCAGCCAGATAATTGTTTCAAATCAAGAAATATGGTGGCATCAAAAATGTGCATGGGAATAATGGCTGAATCGTTTTGGTATTGAATGTTGTTTATGGCAATTTCTTCTTCACCATTCACCAAGAACAGCTTGTTTTCATTTTCAACCCTAATGCTGAAAGGCATTTTCTGCCCTTGAATATCAAAAGTGCCAAGCCAGTTTCCAGGGCTTAGGCCATTGTTTTTTGGTAATTCAGAAGTCTTAGAGTTATTTGTTGAAGAATTGCATGCTACCAATGCGTAAACGCATAGTAAAGCCAGAGCCAGTTTTGCCAATTTCATTTACCAAATCTAGTTTCTGGGATATTAATCACCGTGTGGTTGAGTATTTATTAGGTATTTTGATTGTGTGAAACGGTACGCGGCATTTTTAATTATTTCAATAGTTGCTTTTGGTTGTGAAAATCAAACAGAAAGCTCACTTGATGAAATCTTAAGTGTACCTGCACATTTTCCAGCAATAGTTCACCCAAAAAACAATGCGCCTAGTGAGCTAGTAATAGACTTGGGTAAAAAGCTTTTTTTCGACCCAAGATTATCAGGAAACAACCAAGTGGCTTGCGGCTCATGCCATTTTCAAGAGTTAGCCTTCGCTGATTCGGTACCTTTTTCTCAGGGAGCAAATGGTAAAACACTCAGGAACACGCAACCCATTTTCAATTTGGCTTTTAAGCAGGAATTTTTTTGGGATGGCGGAGCAACATCTCTTGAGCGGCAGATTTTTGGCCCGCTTGAAAACCATGCAGAAATGGGGCAAGAGCTGTTCGAGCTAATGCGTGAATTGAAAGCGGACAAAGACTATCCTGAACTGTTTGATAAAGCCTTTAATAGCGGTGGAATCAATTCTAATAACATTGCCAAGGCATTGGCTCAATTTCAGCGTTCAATTATCTCATCGAATTCGAAATATGATAAATGGCTTGCTGGCGATGAAAATGCATTAAACCAATTAGAAAAGCAGGGGCACGAATTGGTTAAGGCCAAATGTGGTTCTTGCCACAGCGGGGTATTATTTACTGATGAGAGTTACCACAACACTGGCTTAGACAGTACTTGGAACAGCGATTCTAATTTGAATGTATTGAAAGGCCGTTACAGAATCTCTAATGATTTTGCTGATATTGGAGCATTTAAAACCCCAACACTCCGCAACCTAAAGTTTACTGCACCTTATATGCACGATGGTAGGTTTAAAAACCTTGATCAAGTATTGAATCATTACACGGCAGGAGTAAAGGATTCTGAATATTTGGATGATATGTTAGAGGCGAATAATCCAATTATAGTTGAAGAAGATAAGGCCGCAATTCTGGCGTTTTTATATGTGCTTAATGACGAAGAGTTGGTTCGTGATGAAAAGTACAGGCCTTAATCGCTGGCCAGAATAACGCCAGTATTCTGCCTTGAAAGTTTGGTGGCACTTGCAAAATTTTTCCCTGAAATGGTTAAATACCATTCGTCGCCGTCATCTTCAAGTATTATGGCTTGTGTTAAACCCGTAATTTGTTCATTAGCTATCAATTGGCCATTTCCACTATATATTTTTAGATGGAAATCAAGGTTTTGAGAATTATCAAAAATCAACTCATTGTTGTTCAATGATAACTCCAATATCAGGCTGTCGTTAATAGCAATTTGATGCGTTTGAGCATTAACGTTGTTAAAAAGCAGAAAACAAATCAATAAAGAGAGTACCATTTTCGACATAAGCAGCAGATTTAGCCCTTCGAAAATAGTACGCTTAAATTAATTTAATCTATAAAAAACTAAAGTTCGTCGAAATAATTAGTTTGTTGGTCTTTATTTTTTAGTGAATGGTGGGTTTTGAGTTGGGAATGGAATGCTTGGGGTTTTCAACTTTTCCAAAGTTTTCAACTTTGGAAAAGATTCATTCTTGGATGTTGTTGAGTTGTG